>CAMDGL010000082.1 GCA_945897845.1 Chitinophaga pinensis
AATAAACAATGATGATAATTTTATTTTTATTTTATATATTTATTCACCAAGATATTAACCCATTAATCGTTATCTGTTTTTACTAACCTTTAAATTCATCGAAAAATGAAACATCCTGTAGAAGTACTGCGCAACTTCACTCAACCCGATGATGAAATGTTACAGCAGTCAGAAGTACAATTAGGTTCATTTCAGGATAACAAAATCCTGTTTACCGGACCGTTCCCTCAGTTTGCCGATCCGTTCGCCACAGAATGGGCGGCAACAATAGCCACTGCCAGGCTAAACCTTCCCGACTATGTTTCGGTAACCGATCAATCCATCGAGACCGACGCGCTTGAAAACTTAATGGAACAGGGAAGAAGCCTTTTTCAGACGGTTATTCTCTATGTTCAGCTTGCATTTCCGAACGACCCGAATATGTTGAAACTGTTTGGGCAGGCGCAATACAATCAGGCACGCGCAAGCCACCTTAAACTTCCGGTATTGCTCCGCACCATGTACACCCATGCATCGAAACCCGAATACAAAACGGCTTTGATCATAAAAGGATTGACTGAGGCGCAGATTAATATGCTTGAAACCCTGGCCGCCAGTATTGTGACTCAGAATGTTGCTCAGGAGAAGTCGAAAAACGAGCGTTCACTGGCTGCCAGCGATCGGATCGCCGCGATGAACGCCGTATGGGAAAAGATGTCGCTGGTTTGTATGTGCGCCAAAATGGTGTTTCAGAACGACGCCGCCAAATACAATTTATTTTTGCTCACCAATGGCGAAGCGCCAAAATCAAATGATGCCACACCACCCGATTGAGAATGATATAAACCATCACAAACAAAACCGACCTCCCGGATGAAACTTCTGTGGCGTCGGTTTTTTTTGTTTGGGGATGGAGTTTCAGATTCAGGAATGATAGGGAGGTTGATTTATTGCCCTCATGCCCGTAGCCGTTTGATTAAAATAAATAAGGTAAATAAGGTTGTGTTTGTGTGATTTATCCTTTTCTCTACTAAGGTGAAAATTAAAGAATAAGGTTTAAAATATTTCGACAATCGCTTTGAAAAAATAAGGTATGGTCTTTACGAAGAAAATCCAAAATTAAAAAACCAAATACCTGCAATTATGCCTGGGAGACAATTTGTTGAGGCGTAAAAGTTCCTATGTTACAATACTTCAAAGTGTCTTTTAACTTTTACGTATTTTTTTTGTTGAAATTTCGAAGTGCTTCTTTCAGTCTTTGTATTTTCTTCATCTATAAACGTGATAACAGAACCCTCAGGTATTTTGTCTGTTAATTCCGGATTAGCAATGATTTGTTCAACAAAATCAAAAGCAACTGCTATATCTCGCTGAATTTGTTCTTTATTTGTCATTTTTCATTTTTTTAAGGTATTGTTCTTTATACCATTCCCATTTATATTTATCGGCAAAAATATAAATTTATCTGTTTCAATGTTTTTTAAATGTCAAGTTCGAATTCATCCCGACTTTTGAATTGGAAAGGATTTAAAATGAAATGCTTGATTATTTACATGCAGGTGACGGGAACTACTTTTCCATTATCTTTCGCCCACAAAAATCCACATTCAATGATCTGGGAAAAACGCTGGTTCCAATTTGCCATTCTGATGGTGCTTGCCTTTGTGTGGGGCAGTTCGTTTATTCTGATGAAAATCGGATTGAAGAGTTTTAGTCCGGAGCAGGCGGGCGCATTGCGTATTGTGATGGCCTCGCTGGTGTTGCTTCCCATTTCGATCGGGCAACTGAAAAACCTTCGGAAAAAAGATTTGAAAAGCCTCCTGATTGCCGGTTTTATCGGCAGTTTTTTCCCGGCATTCCTGTTTATGAAAGCCGAAACGCAAATCAACAGCTCGCTGGCCGGAATGCTCAATTCGCTCACTCCGGTATTTACGCTGATTGTTGGGTTGCTCTTTCACAAAACGGCTTTCCGCTGGATGCAGGTGGTGGGTTTGTCGCTCGGTCTGGCGGGCGCTTCCGGATTGATCCTTGCAGGAGACGGTTTCAGCCTTGGAACGGTGAACAGTTATGCGTTTTACATTGTGCTGGCCACCTGTTTTTATGCCATCAGCATCAACCAAATCAAAGCGAAACTGACACATCTCACAGGCATCCAGGTTACTTCCCTGTCGTTTCTGTTTATTGGTCCGGTGGCGTTGGCTTTTTTGCTCACCACCGATTTTGCACCGGTGGTGGCAAACCCGTCGTGGCCGGTACATTTGCTCGCCCTGGCTGCCCTTGGAATTGTGGGAACCGCTTTGGCCATGATGCTCATGAACAGCCTGATCCGCTACTCATCGGCGGTTGCAGCCTCATCGGTAACTTACATCATCCCTGTTTTTGCCATTGTGTGGGGAGTATCCGACGGCGAAAAAGTGACCCTGCTTCACATTGTATGCATGGCAATTGTATTGGCAGGCGTTTACCTCATCAGCCGCAAAAGCCGCAAACCGGAAAAACCTCAGTAGAAAGGAAATAACCAATATATCCAAACCTTATTACCTTATTTATGAAAGTTGAAGAGGATGTAATTACATTCTTAACCAGCAAGCACATTATCGAAAGATTAGTTGCACCGGAAAATATGAGACATTTACCAAGTTTTATCAAAAGACTATAATCCCTAATAAGGTAATGAGGTTGTAGGCTGTGGGCGTTCATTTCTACTGAGGTAGCCATTTAAAGCAAGGTTTTTTACTGAAAAATCTCCTTGAATTTTTTGTTTTGAAAAACACTTGCCACAAAGAAAATTCATGTGAACCCGTGGCGAGTCTATGTGAAAGAACATATCACATCAAACATTACCGACCCGTATTTTCAATATAAACTGAGAAACGAATCAGTACTTTCCGCAGAAATAATTTATAGGAAAACAGGCTTTAGCTTGCCACGTTTGGTATATACATTCGGATACTTCAGATGCCTGAAACTCAAATCGCCGTTCGGTTTTTTAAAAACGGCCACTCTGGCGATGTAAAAATTGCGTTTCCCATTGTAAATAGTAATGGGCTGGTCAACATCTCCGAGCTCAAGTTCTGAATTGAAGAAACGCCCGAAAATAATTCTGACCGAATCTTTTGACTCTACTATGTATTCATAGTTCGAGCGGTCGGTAAAGTCTTCCACCGTTATATAAAATCCCGGATTGGTAGTGTTTTCAATCTTTTCATAAATAGGGCCAAAGGAAAAAAATGACAAGGAAATAAGTAAAAAAAGAGAATTTTTCATATCATAGAAATTATTACTGCCAATTTTTTGCCCTCAGTTAAATCTCTATGTATCAAATTTATTCAATCTCCAAATGAAGTGATACTGTTGAAACTACTATTCATTAAGAACTACTGACGATCAAAGGTAGATATTAAATTATACGAAATATTTTAAAATCAGCAACTTATAAACAATCGGCTTGAATTTATCAACAAGGTTGCAATTTTCAATTGTGGGCTAAAACAACGCTGGTCTTAGCTTAGTGCGTTTGGTATATACATTCGGGTATTTCAGGTGCCTGAAACTTAATTCACCATTGGGTTTTTCAGAAACAGTAACCCTGGCGATATAAAAATTGCGCTTGCCGTTGTATATGGTAATCGGGCGATCGACATTTCCAAGCTGAAGTTCGGAACTGAAAAACTGCTCGAAAATAATATTGACTGAATCTTTTGACTCCACAATGTATTTGTGGTTCGAACGATCGGTAAAGTCTTCCACCGAGATATAATATCCGGGCCTGGCATTATTTTCAATCTTTTCGGTAGTTGGGCGAAAAGAAAAGAATGCCATTGAGATGAGTAATATGCCAAAATGTTTCATATGTCTATAATTTGATTTTTAATTGCCATATGGAACTCGCCAACCAGTCATCCTCGTGTGTGAGAAAGTTTTACTCATGGCTCGTTTCATCTGTTTTTCGCTTAGAGTTAAAAACTATTTGTCTGTTATCAACCATTTCATTGGCCTCTGCCAATCAATTCATGACTTATCTGCCGCTGACAGCAAGGTTCTGTAAAACCGCAAAAATAGGGTTAATCTCCTTTAAAAATTTACACATTTTTTGCAAAAATTTACATCTTTCACACTTTTTGGAGAAGCTATAATTGCCTGACCTCCACTGATCCGATGATGGTTTTTATCCGTAGAGAAAATAAGGTGCAAATTGAAAATTGTTCAAAATTATCTTCATCGGATCAGTTTGCTGAATGTATTATCCCGTCATCGGATCAGGCTGTAAAAAAGTGATATCAGATTCTGAACTGAAAAACATTAAATCATGCAATTGATCCGATGACACCCACCCTGCCTGACCAACTGATCCGATGATGGCTTTTATCCGTATAGAAAATAATCTGCAAATTGAAAATTGTTCAAAATTATCTTCATCGGATCAGTTTGCTGAATGTCTTATCCCGTCATCGGATCAGGCTGTAAAAAAGTGATTTCAGGTTTTGAACTGAAAAACATTAAATCATGCAATTGATCCGATGACACCCGCAATGAATTGACTAAAAAACTGCAGGTGTCAATTTCGCCCGTTTTTCATATACATTAGGGTACTTCAGGTGCCTGAAACTCAATTCCCCATTGGGTTTTTCAGAAATAGTAACCCTCGCGATGTAAAAATTGCGTTTTCCGTTAAAAATAGTAATCGGTCGGTCAACTTTACCAAGCGCAAGCTCGGAACTAAAAAACTGTTCGAAAATAATATTGACTGAATCTTTTGAATCCACAATGAATTCGTGGTTCGAACGGTCGGTAAAGTCTTCCACCGAAATATAGAATCCGGGGCGGGGACTCTTAATCACTTTCCCGGCAGCATTACAGATAGAAAAGATGAGTATAAAAATCAATAATAAGGGTAATCTCATATCGAAAAAGTTAAATCTGATAAATTTCTTATGCTGATTCTTTTTAATTTCTCACCCTCAAAGATTTATTTCCCCCGTTAAAATTAAAATCAGTTTATGACACTGTATAATTGCTTTGTAAATGTAATGCATGCATCATAGGGAAATAATCATGAACAATAAACTTACAAACAATATATCAGGCTTACTAACAATTATATCGGACATTCCAGAAATTCTAATTTTCAATTAGAGTCGTGTCGTTTATTTCAGTCTGCTGGCCAAAATTGTGTCAACATAATTTAAGTTCCCTGTATTTTTTATTCCTCAAATCGTCCTCATGTTTTACCCAATGCGGCTTAGTGTTTTTTTTAGTTCGAAAAAGTAAAAAAGAATCAACCTTCCGTTTGCAATTCCTGCCAGAGACAGTACCACAAAAAGCCCATTAATAGCACGTATTTCCCACTGCGGAAGTGACCAACAGATATGTGAATATATTCGCAGCCGGTAATAATAGTTTGAACTTTTAAAGAAAATAAAAATTCCAAACTCACCCCAAGACCGCAGGCGGCCTTCCCCCTCTCTTTTTAAAAGAGAGGGAAGAGTCAGCTGGCTGACGATGGGGCGAGTTTGTAATGGTAGATTTAAATAATTTTTCAATACCAGTATAAATCGTTGTAAAACCCATATAATTAAAGCATATATCAATTCCATTTTCATAATTGCCTGTGACTCTAAAGAGTCAAGATAAAACCAAGAATCAATTTCAAAAATAATAACAAGAAATGTACAAACAGATTTTCAGTATTTTACGAATGGTTCCGGTGGTATTTTTTGCCGGAATGATCAGCCTGAACGCCCAACCGGTGAAACCTTTCTACATGAACGAAAACCATCCGCTCGAAGAACGCGTTAAAAATGCCCTGTCGCTGATGACCATGGAAGAAAAGGTGGCAATGTGCCATGCCCAGTCGAAATTCAGCAGCAAAGGAGTTGCGCGGCTGGGTATTCCTGAAGTGTGGATGAGCGACGGCCCGCACGGGGTTCGTGAAGAAATTCTGTGGGATAGCTGGGGCGAAGCCAAATGGACCAACGATTCGTGTACCGCTTTTCCGGCGCTTACTTGTCTGGCAGCCACGTGGAATCCTGAAATGTCGGCCATTTACGGCAAAGCTGTTGGCGAAGAAGCACGTTACCGCAAGAAAACGGTTTTGCTCGGTCCGGGCGTAAACATTTACCGCACACCCATGAACGGACGCAATTTCGAATACATGGGCGAAGATCCTTACCTGGCTTCGCGCATGGTGGTTCCGTACATTCAGGAATTACAGAAAAACGGCGTTGCCGCCTGTGTAAAACATTATGCGCTCAACAACCAGGAACTCTGGCGCGGTCATATCAACGTCGAAGTGAGCGACCGTGCCCTGCGCGAAATCTACCTTCCGGCTTTTAAAGCGGCGGTTACCGAAGCCAAAGTATGGTCGGTGATGGGTGCGTACAATCAGTTCCGCGGCGAGCACTGCTGTCACAACGATCTGCTCCTGAACAAAATTCTGAAAGACGAATGGCGCTTCGACGGAACTGTGATTACCGACTGGGGCGGCGCGCACAACACCATGCAATCGGCCATGAACGGTCTCGACATGGAAATGGGTACCGGTACCGACGGCATGACCCGTTCGGTTTCCAACGCCTACGACAATTATTACCTGGCCCTCCCCTTCCTCGACGAACTCCGCAAAGGCACTGTTCCTGAAAGCGTTTTGAACGACAAGGCCAGCCGAATTCTCCGGATGATTTTCCGCACCGAAATGAATTCGAAACGTCCGCTTGGCAGTTTTGCCTCGCCCGAGCATGCACAGGTTGCCCGAAAAGTTGCCGAAGAAGGGATTGTACTCCTGAAAAACTCCGGAAATATTTTGCCGCTCGACGCTTCGAAACTAAAAAACATTGCCGTAATCGGCGAAAATGCCACCCGCAGTCTGACTGTTGGCGGCGGAAGTTCGAACCTGAAAGCCAAAAATGAAATTTCGCCTTTGACGGGATTGCGCACCCGTTACGGCAGCAAAATTACCTATGCCATGGGTTATGCTTCAGGGCCGCCGGCCTACGGAAGGGAAATTCCGTCGAAGCTGAATGCAGAAACTTTGCGCAACGAAGCCATTGTAATTGCCCGTACCGCCGATGTGGTGATTTTCGTTGGCGGACTGAACAAGAACCATTTTCAGGATTGCGAGGGCGGCGACCGTCAATCGTACAACCTGCCTTTTGATCAGGACCAGTTGCTCGACGAAATCCTGAAAGTCAATAAAAATGTGGTGGTGGTGCTGGCTACCGGAAACGCTGTGGCCATGCCGTGGATCGAACGGGTTCCTGCCGTGGTTCAGGCCTGGTATCTGGGTTCCGAAGCCGGAAATGCAATCGCTTCGGTACTTTCGGGCGATGTAAATCCCTCCGGAAAGCTGCCTTTTACTTTTCCGGTTAAACTGAGCGACAACGGCGCCCATTCGTTCGGCCCGCTTTGTTACCCCGGCGACAGCATCAAAGAAGTTTACATGGACGATATTCTGGTGGGTTACCGCTGGCACGACACCAAAAACATCGCTCCGCTGTTTGCTTTCGGTCACGGACTTAGCTACACCAATTTTGCCCTTTCGAATCCTCAAACCGACAAGAAAACATATACCAAAGCCGAAACCGTTAAGCTGACATTTACGGTTCAGAATACCGGGAAAGTGTCCGGCGCCGAAATTGCACAGGTTTATGTGACCCAGAAAAATGCGCCTGTTTTGCGTCCCGCCAAAGAGCTGAAAGGCTTTAAGAAAGTATTCCTGAAAGCAGGAGAACAGCAAACCATCACAATTCCGGTGAAAGTGGAAGACATAGCATACTGGGACGAAAAGACCGGCAACTGGAAAGTTGATGCAGGTGAATTTGTGATGAACCTCGCGACTTCAGCCGGTGATGTGAAATTTAAAGTGCCGGTTGAGGTGAAGTGAAGAAGGGTCAGGAGACGGGAGTCGGGAGTCGGGAGAAAGATTGGATGACCTCAGAGAAGTCACCTATTTTTAGGAATCATGAAGTTTCGTTATCAGATAGCGGCAGAGCCGCAAAATATTTGTAATAAAAAAAAGCCGATAGATGCTGGCAAGGTGCAACGCACCGGAATATTTGAATAAATTAGGTATTTATATTTCGGTGCGCTGCACGTCTTGTATACATTGGATAATATTTTCTACAAATATCAACGGTGCTCTGCAACTAAAAATGACTTCAATATTTTATCAGTACCAAAAACATTATAGAACCGATTTTTAGTTCTGAAAGATTTAATTACAATTGATATCTCATTTTATTTTACGAATTTCGGATTCTTAAACTTCAACCTAAAACTAACCCAAATGAAACAAATTTTTTATCTGCTCGTGTTTTCGCTGATTTCCTTCTCTTCAGCAGCAAAGGTGACCGATTTTTCAGGAACATGGAACCTGAACAAAGACAAAAGTACCCTGAACGACCAGTTCAGCATGGCGCCAAAACAGATAATTTTGATCCAGAACAATGATGGCCTTGCCGTTGAAAGACATGGCAGTTTTCAGGATCAGGATTATACCATCAACGACAAATTTACGCTCGATGGAAAAGAATGCATCAATGCAGGATGGATGGACACACAAAAGAAATCGACTGCAGCTTGGTCTTCCGACGAAAAATCGCTGACAATTACTTCCAAAATTCCGATGCAGGACGGTGGAGAGATGACCATTAACGAAACCTACCAAACAGAGGAAAATAATCTCAAGATTGTCGTTAAAGTCTCGTCGTCGTTTGGTGATGTAACCGAAACTTATCTGTTTGAAAAACAATAAGAAATGCGGCAAATACCTGATTTCACACTGATCCGATGAAGGTTTTAATCCAAAGCAAAATTGAATTGTTTAATGCAAAATATTTTGGTTTCATTCATCGGATCAGGTTACCTAATTCTTCTTTTCCGTCATCGGATCAAGCTTCCAAACAAAGCAATTACAGGTTCAGTACAGAATAGTTTCAATTCGAAAAATTGATCCGATGACGTTCACTTTCTATTAAACTTAAAGATATTTTTTTATCACCAACGCCAAATCGTTGTAGCTGATTGTGCCGCTGTGACTCCAGACTTTTTTGCCTTCCTTAAAGAGCACAAAACCCGGAACTGTTTGCACCTGGTAGGCTGCGGTGATCAATTTGTTGTTTTCAACATCCACCTTTTCGACTTTGGCTTTTCCCTTGAAATCGGCAGAAACCTTGTCGATAACCGGGTTCATGGCTTTGCAGGGCGCACACCATACCGCATGAAAATCGACCAGTACCAGTTTATTGGCCTGTAACAATTTAGAGAAACTCTGTTCGGTAAAAGCAGTGCTTGTGCTGGCCACAGCCTGACTGCTCTGTACAATTGCATACCCCTGCCTGTTCCAGTCCATGAGGCCCTGTTGCAGATTGTATATTTTCTGAAATCCAATTTTGCCCATGTAATTGGCTGCTACCGGACTGCGACTTCCGGATAGGCAATAGATTAAAATGGTTTTGTTCTTTTGCAGCATACTTATTTTCGATGGAAAATCAGGATCGGCTATGTTGATCAGCGTTGAACCCGCAATATTTCCCCTCAAATACTCGCCGGGTGTGCGCACATCCAGAATAATTGCATCTCCGGCAGTCATCAACTCTTTGAATTTGATAGCATTTACATTTTGTACAACCTGTGCGCTCAAGTCAATAAAAAGCGCAACTAAAATCAGCAATGTCAAAAATACTTTTTTCATGTGTTTATAATTTGTTTTTTAATTGCCAGATAGCCTGTCCCGATGTATATCGGGAGAACTCGCCAATAATCATTCTCCTGTGTCCTGATTTATCGGGATGGCTCGTTTCATATCTACAATTATACATACGTTCATATAAAGCGCACGAAGGTAAAAAAAGTTCAATGCATCCGAAGAAAAATTATTTTCTTTTCTAAAATAAAAGCCGTTTTGCAGTGATATGAATACTGCAAAACGGCTTTGTCATTACCTTCAGCGGATCAGTTTGCTGAACTCTTCATTTCCGTCATCGGATCAGGCTTCCAAGCGAAGTAATTACAGGTTCAGAACAGGATAGTTTCAAATCGAAAAATTGATCCGATGACATTCACCTTTGTTTTTTTTGCTTAAAACTCTATATCGTACAAACCTTCGGCGTCAATTTCGAATTGCTTCACGCCAATATCGGTCATCGGGTGTTTGACGAGCTGGTGCAACAATTCAGGACTAATCGTTGCCGAATGTGCACCGGCCATGCTGACCCGGTAAATCTGGTCAACCGTTTTGAAACTTGCAGCCAGCACTTTTCCATTCAGTCCGTATTCGAAAATATTCTGAACGATGTTGTCAACCACTTCAATTCCGTGCGACGAAATATTGTCCAGACGACTTACATACGGAGCAACGAAATCGGCACCGGCCTTCATGGCCACCAAAGCCTGCTGCTGTGTAAAAATGGCCGTCGCCGTTACATTGATCCCGGCATCTTTCAATACCCGTATTGCACGGTACCCTTTTTCGGTAACCGGTATTTTCGCATAAAAATTATCGCCAAAATCGAAATAACTTCGGTACTTTTTTGCCTCGCGAACCATGTCGTCCGTTTCAGGCGAAATCATTTGCACATGCACCATTCCGGAGCCCACCAATTCCTGAATGCCTTCGATGGCAACAGAAAGCCGGTTTCCGGCATGACTTAAAATGGTTGGATTGGTGGTTACACCTTCCAGCGGAAAAAATGCGTACAACCTCCTGAGTTCGTCCAGGTCGGCTGTGTCTGCCATGTATATCATAATCGAAATATTAAAAAAAGGTAAAAATAAGGAATAAGAAACCAGAAATAAGAAATAAGGAACGAAAACTTTGATATTCCTTATTTCTTATTTGATGTTTCTTATTTGGAAAGCCGAAACAGTTTTCAGTAAGCCAATAAGTACTCTTCTGCCTCCACCGACCACAATCCCTGATGGCGGTCACATATTTCGGCCAGTTTCGCAAACAATGGATCAGTTTTCCCCTTTTCCTGAAAATCTGCAATGGCTGTCAAAGGCATTTCGAGGTGCGTATAAATCAGTTTCTTTCCGCCGGGAATTTCAGGAAGGTGCAGCGTTGTTTCAATCACGGCATTCAGTCCGCCGATGTGTGTAACCAGTCCGGCAGGATCAAGTCCGGCCGTCATCACTTCCAAAGCTTCCTTCATGTCGTCGGTATTTCCGCCTGAAGTACCGACAATGTGCGTGTATGCATAATGGACATTGTAGAAATTCATTTTGGCGCTCAGATTCGGATCAGACGGACCGGCAAAAAAGTTGAGGCAACCATCAAAAGCAAGGATTGAATCGCCCTGCTCAATAACCGGTGCAACCGGTGCAAAAACAAATACATCGTCGTAACCGGTACCACCCGAAATGCGGCGAAGTTCTTCTGATGCATTACTGATTTTGGTATTCAGGTAAATCAGTTCGATGCCACGTGCTGCAGCTTCGGCAACAGTATAAATTGAAGCGGCGCGGTCGAGACGGGTTTGATCGATGTCGGTAACTACGCAAAGTTTTGGTTTCCGGTCGGCACGGCGGATCACATAATTGATGGCTGCCAATCCCATCGGGCCAACGCCTGCAAGGATCGCCATTTTGCCATCGGCCACAATTTCCATGTTGTGAATGTATGAACCCGGAGTTGTGTGATAGTTGGCATGCATGGCGCCGATCACGCACGAAAGCGGCTCGGATAGCGATGCAGGATAAAAGCCGGGGCCATCGTATGCCAGCAAACAATCCTGAACCAATACATCTTTCGGGATGATCACATAAGTTGCATCGCCGCCAATGAACTGGTATGAATAGCCCGGAGCACTCAACACGCCAACAGGACCATCGTTGTAATAAATGGCCGGCTGAATGGAGAATTTTTGTCCTGCCTTGAATTTGTGTTGCCAGTCGGCGCCAATTTCAACCAGTTCGCCACTGAATTCATGACCGATGATAATCGGATTTTCGGCTATGTCGTGCGGAATGCGTTTGTGGTCGGTAGCCTGTTTGGCAGCTTTGTAGCTCGACATGCAAATACTGTCTGAAACCACTTTGGCCAGAATTTCATCACTTTTAATTGCAGGAAGTTCAAACTCTTCGAGTCTCAAATCTTCCTTTCCGTATAACCGAACTGCGCGGGTGATAGCCCCTCCCTGCCCTCCCCGAAGGGGAGGGTTCTGGGAACCGATATTA
>CAMDGL010000083.1 GCA_945897845.1 Chitinophaga pinensis
CAGGCTGCAAGTGAGCAGTTTCTAAAGGGATATTCTGATTCTGATTCAATTTATGACAACGATTGAGTATGGATAGATTTAATTTTGGAAACTTCGTATTGTTAAAATTTTCATTTTCTGATAGTATAAATATTAAAAGACGTACAGCCTTGATTATTAATGACTTTTCTGATGGCGATATTATTGTATGCAGGATTACCAGTCAGATTTACAGAACAGCAAATGACATCTATGTTGATAATTGGGATAAATCAGGCTTGAAGTTGCCTTCAGTAATTCGAGTGCATAAATTAGCAACTTTGGAAAAGGGTATGGTGGAGATGGTTTTGGGGGAAATTGATACTGAAACGAAAAACAAAGTGAAAATGGCAATTTCAAAGCTGACAGAATAAAACACATAGTCAAAAGAAAGAATAAATAAAAAAAGCCGGAATTTCCGGCTTTTTTGTTATTCTTTCTTTTGACCTTTTCGATATTCCCTGATCAGATGCGACCTGAATTCATTTTCGGTACGGTACATCATCAGTACTTTTTTCTTTGGCAGTATTTTCAGAAATTGCTTGTTGTACTCTTTAAGTAACATGGCTTCTTTTTCGAATGAACCAATGTAGTTGTTGGTAAGTTTTTCGATTTCAGAATCCGATAGTTTTGCAAACTCCTCATCAGGCATGCGTTCAAATTCGTGGATCTGTTGTTTTATTTCGAATCTTTTCTTTTCAAATTCGTTGTAAATAGGCCAGAAAGCCTGTGCTTCAGATGGTTTTAAATCTAGATTACTGGTAAAAAATGAGATTTTTTCAGCCTTAATTTTTTCAAACATTTCAGGACTTCCGCCTCTTCTGTCCTGAGCATTTAGCCCTGCAAAACAGAAGATCGTAAGAATAATAACAGTATATAGCTTTTTCATTATTTTTTAATTTTGAATTTCAGTATAAATTTCGAGATCCGTCATTTCAGTCGAAAGGTAGGCCAGTAATTCATCCGGCTTTATTTCAGAAAGAGTGTCCGTTTCATCATTAAATATTGCACTAATCAACGAGTTTTCATCTATTAACGAAAGGTTGAGGGAGTATTCATCCATTTGAGAGGCTGAATCAGTAATTTCTGATTTTACCAGATTGTTAGGTGAAAAGTATTTGATCGGGTAATAAGCAAGTATGTAAACAAGCGCAAAACTTGCAGCAAGGCCTAAAACTGGTTTCAGTAATCGGAATATTTTGTTTGATTTTGAAGCTGTATTCTTTTTAGACTCAAATTCAATTGTGCCCATCACCCTGTCTTCGATCGAATCGAAATAATTATCGGGAGTCCGAAACGGATTTTTCCCGGGCTGTTTCAGGAATTCTGGTTCTATGTTTTCTTCTTCGTACATGATCTTTATTTATATGGCTTTGACATCTTTAATTCAAAATAGTTTAATCTTCAATATTTTTTAAGTATGCACACGTCAAATTAAGAACCGATTCCGGGTTCATGTGTCTTCACGTATTCTTCAACTTTCTTTACTGCATGATGATAGGAAGCTTTTAGCGCACCAACTGATGTTTCAAGAATTTCTGACATTTCTTCGTATTTTATCTCATCAAAATATTTCATGTTAAAAACCAGCCGTTGTTTGTCGGGTAAAGTTGCAATCGCTTTCTGTAAAAGTAACTGCCATTCGTCGCCGTCGAAATAAGTGTCGCTTTCCAGATTTTCGAGCAAGTATTCGTTTACATCGTTTAAGCCCGGCATCATTCTGCGTTTGCGCTGATTCAGAAAGGTAATCGATTCGTTGGTAGCAATCCGGTACGACCATGTGAAGATGCTCGATTCGGCTCTGAAGGTTTCAATCCCATTCCAGATTTTAATCAGCGTGTTTTGCAAAACATCATCGGCATCGTCATGATTCATAACTATTTTGCGTATGTGCCAATACAGCCGCTCCTTGTATTTGGTGACCAGATGTCTGAATGCAAGTTCCCTGGTCGAAGGGTCTTTCAGACTCTCTAATATTTGCTGGTCATCGGTCATACAATCTGAAATAGTTGGTGATCTGACATGAAAAAGTGTGAATGGTTTAATGTAGTAATTATTCTATCCTGAAATTCAGTCCTTCCAGCTTCAGTTTTTCATATACCAGAATATCGAACTGGTATAATTTGGCGGCACGGTGGGCAACATTTTGTTGTTTTTCTCCTGAATCGATGAGTAATTCCATTTTAGCCAGCTTCTTCCTGAAGTTTCGTGTATCCATCTTTTTGTTCAGGATTACCTCGTAAAGCGACTGTATTTCGGTAAGTGTAAATTTTTCGGGCAGAAGATGAAATCCCACAGGGTGGTACATTACTTCCTGTCTTAATTTTATAAGCGCTTTTTCAATAATTTTGTCGTGGTCGAAACAGAGTGGGGGAAGTTCATTCAGGTTAAACCATTGCAGCGATTTTGCCAGTCCCGATTGTTTTAAATGGTGATAGTCGGGATTTATCAGTGCATAATATCCGATGGTTATTACCCTTGTGTACGGAACGCGTTCCAAAGAACCAAATGTCTGAATTTGTTGCAGAAAAACATTGTTTACGCCTGTTGCCTGAAATAGCAGTTCTTTGGCAAATTCATCGAGATCTTGATTTTCAGGAACATGGCTGCCGAAGAGGCTCCAGTAATGGTCGCTGGTTAATACAGGATGTTGTTCGTATAACTTTTTAATCTGATCGGTGGTGATCTGTTCAGGAAGTGATTGTTTGAGTGCATCTTTATCAATTTGATTGAGCAAAACGCGCAACCCGGATTTGTCAAATCCGAATATAACACAATCGACAGAGACAGAATTTAAAATCATGATGAATTTGGCTTTTTTGCAAAAGTACTAAACCGGAATATATTATCTGTCATTGTTTTAATAAATAAATTATAAAGAAAAGGTATCAAATAATTAATGATAAAAAGTTTGCTGATTAGATTATCTTTGCACGAAATTTTAAAAACAAGAACGCATGGCTTTACAGTGTGGGATAGTAGGAATGCCCAATGTCGGAAAATCGACACTCTTTAATTGTTTATCGAATGCAAAGGCGCAGTCTGCGAACTTCCCGTTTTGCACCATTGAACCCAACTTGGGGGTTATTACCGTACCCGACGACCGTTTAATCAAACTCGAAGAACTGGTTCATCCAGAGAGGGTAGTTCCGACGACCGTTGAAATTGTTGATATTGCTGGTTTGGTAAAAGGGGCTAGCAAAGGTGAAGGACTTGGCAATAAGTTTCTGGCAAATATTCGTGAAACCGATGCTATTATCCATGTTTTGAGATGTTTTGACAACGACAATATTACCCATGTTGACCATACCATCAATCCGGTTCGCGACAAAGAAACCATTGATATTGAACTTCAGTTAAAGGATCTTGAAACTGTTGAAAGTCGTCTTTCGAAAGTTGAAAGGCAAGCGAAGACAGGGAACGACCCGGAAGCAAAAAGACTGTTTAAAGTTTTGAACATGTACAAAGATGCACTTGTTCAGGGAAAATCGGCCCGTACTGTTGATATGGATGAAGCTGATACAAGGGTAGCAAAAGATCTGCAATTGCTTACAAATAAACCTATCCTATATGTTTGTAATATCGATGAAGCTTCGGTTGTGACCGGAAATGCTTATGTGGATGCAGTAAAAGAAGCCATTAAGGACGAAAATGCCGAAATGCTGATGATTGCAGCCGCAACAGAAGCAGATATTGCAGAACTTGAAAGCTTTGAAGAACGACAGATGTTCCTTGAAGATCTGGGTTTAAAGGAATCAGGTGTGCACAAACTGATTAAGACTGCATATAAATTGCTTCAGCTCGAAACTTATTTCACCGCTGGTGTAAAAGAGGTTCGCGCCTGGACTTACAAACGTGGATTTAAAGCCCCACAAGCTGCCGGAGTAATTCATACTGATTTTGAAAAGGGTTTTATCCGTGCTGAAGTAATTAAATATGCCGATTTTGTTGCCCTTAAATCGGAGCAGGCTTGTAAAGAGGCCGGAAAAATGGCTGTTGAAGGCAAGGAATATGTGGTGCAGGATGGCGATATCATGCACTTCAGGTTTAATGTTTAGGCGAAATTTCATCTGAAAAATATAAAAGGCAGTCATTTTTGACTGCCTTTTATATTTTGTAGATTTTTTTGTCATAAATTTCAAGAATCGTCTTTTAATAAAAAACAAATCTTATTTCCCGACATGGGTGTCTGAATTTGGGGGGAGTTATAGTAAATGTGCAAAATTTTAAAAAGGTGATATGGTTGGAGTGGGGGTGAGGTGGCAAATCGAATATTTTTGTGATTTTGTTTTTGTTGCTGAATTATCAAAAAAGTAATATAATGTCAATAAAACAAGAAAAAAGACAGTAGAAGTATAAATAATTAATCAAAAAGACTATTTTTGAACCCAATATTGATAAAAAAAAGAGATAACATTTAAAACTGACAATATGTGTGGATTTGTAGGTGTGTTTGATTTAAAAGTAAAATCACAGGATTTGCGTCCGCAGGTTTTAAAGATGTCGAAGAAAATTCGTCATCGCGGGCCGGATTGGTCGGGCGTTTTTTCGTGTGACAAAGCCATTTTGTCGCACGAGCGGTTGTCGATTGTCGATCCAGAATCGGGTGGACAGCCTTTGTATAGTAAAGATGGGAAACTTGTGTTGGCAGTGAATGGCGAGATTTATAATCATTTGGAAATCAGGAAACGACTCGGTGACTCTTATGAGTTCATGACCATGTCGGATTGTGAAGTCATTTTGGCTTTGTACCGCGAGAAAGGAATCGATTTTCTGGAAGATCTGAATGGTATTTTTGCATTTGCCTTGTATGATCAGGAAAAGGATATCTATTTGGTTGCACGCGACCATATTGGAATCATTCCTTTGTATCAGGGATGGGATAAATCGGGTAATTATTATGTTGCTTCTGAATTGAAATCTCTGGAAGGAATTTGCAACAAGATCGAGGAATTTTTACCGGGCAAATATCTTTATAGTCCCGATGGTGAAGTAAAAACATGGTACGAACGCGATTGGACATCGTTTGATGCGGTGAAAGAAAATGGTTTTGACATGGCTGTTTTACGCAAGGCACTCGAAGATGCTGTTCACCGTCAGTTGATGTCGGATGTTCCATACGGCGTTTTGCTTTCCGGAGGACTTGATTCTTCAGTGATTTCGGCAATTGCAAAAAAATATGCAGCATATCGCATCGAATCGCAGGATTCGGAAACTGCTTACTGGCCACAGTTGCATTCGTTTGCAGTTGGTTTAATCGGTTCACCCGATTTGATTGCTGCCAAAAAAGTGGCCGATCATATCGGAACCATTCATCACGAAATTCATTTTACCGTTCAGGATGGAATGGATGCTTTGCGCGATGTGATTTATCACCTTGAAACATATGATGTTACAACTATCCGTGCTTCTACTCCGATGTATTTGCTTGCCAGGGTAATAAAATCGATGGGAGTCAAGATGGTGCTTTCGGGCGAAGGTGCCGATGAAATATTTGGTGGTTACCTGTATTTCCACAAAGCGCCCAATGCGCAAGCATTCCATGAGGAAACGGTTCGTAAATTGGGTAAACTTCATTTGTACGATTGTTTGCGTGCCAATAAATCGCTGGCAGCCTGGGGTGTTGAAGGACGCGTACCTTTCCTCGACAAAGAATTTATGGATGTGGCAATGCGCATCAATCCTGAAGAAAAAATGGCCAAAAATGGTCGTATGGAAAAATGGATAGTACGTAAAGCGTTTGAGGATTATTTGCCTGAAAGTGTTGTGTGGCGCCAGAAAGAACAGTTTTCTGATGGAGTTGGCTACAATTGGATTGACTCGTTGAAAGCAATGGTCGCCGAAAAAGTTAGCGATGAACAAATGAGCACGGCCAAATTCAGGTTTCCGATAAACACACCGCCATCGAAAGAAGAATATTACTACCGCTCCATTTTTACTGAACATTTTCCATCAGATTCTGCAGCAAGTTGTGTTCCTTCAGTTCCTTCAATTGCTTGCAGTACGCCAATTGCACTCGAGTGGGATGCCAGCTTTAAAAACAATGCCGATCCTTCAGGCCGTTCGGTTGGAAGTGTTCACCTTGAAGGTTATGTTGCTAAATAACTTATTTTAGGTTTCAGTATAAATTTTCTCATGGTTTTGTTGAAACAGAAGAACCGGGTTTATATCCCGGTTTTTTTGTTAAAAACAGGAAATCCTAAAATAAATTCTATTATTTTGCAGACGATTGAAAGTCTAACTATTATTAAAAATCGACTATGAAAAATGTCCTGCTGATTGCTTTTTTGTTTGGTCTGTTTTCCTGTTCCCAAACACCTTCTTACAACGTTGATGTAAAATTAGATTCCTCTGATGGAACCGCATATTTAACCCAGCGTATCAAGGGTGACTGGATTAAACTTGATTCTGCAATGATGAAAAATGGCGCCTGCCACTTCAACGGAGTAGTTAAGAATCCTGAAATCTGTTATTTAAGTATCAGTACAACAAAGGAAAAACTGCCATTTTTTCTTGAAAATTCTGTTATCTCAATTGCGGGAAAAATTGATTCACTGACAATCGCAAAAGTTACAGGATCTGTGGTTCACGATGAATACCAGAAACTTCAGAATAAATTGGATGAACTGGACAAACAGGGAATGCAACTTTTTACTCAGTCGAAAGAGGCAGAAAAAGCCGGCGAAAAAGTAAAGGCCGACAGTTTAATGACATTGGCCGAAAATATTTTCGACTCGATTGACAATCAGCAAAAAGACTATATCAAAACCAATCCTGCCTCGTGGATTTCACCTTATTTGTTGAGTAGGGTTTATTACGGAATGGAAGCCGATGAATTGGATGGTTACTTGACAGGATTTGATTCTGCACTCGATTCTGTTGCTAACATTGTCTCAATGAAAGAAAGGGTAGCTAAACTTCGAATAGTGGCAATTGGACAAATTGCTCCGGATTTTACCATGAATGATGCAATTGGAATTCCGGTAAAGCTGAGTGAAATTTATTCAAAAAACGAATATACCCTGATTGACTTTTGGGCATCGTGGTGCGGTCCGTGTCGTCGCGAGAACCCCAATGTTGTGGCTACATTTAACAACTTTAAGTCCAAAGGATTTGGCGTTTTCGGCGTTTCACTTGATGCTGATAAGGCAAAATGGGAAAAAGCCATTGCCGACGACCAGCTTGCCTGGCCGCATGTTTCGGATTTGAAGGGCTGGAAAAACGAAGCAGCAGCTTTGTATTCGGTGAACTCAATACCTGCAAATCTGTTGGTTGACAAAACCGGCAAAATTATTGGCCGCAACCTTCGCGAAGAAAAACTGGGCGAGACAATTGCCGGATTATTGAAATAATTCGATTTACGATTAAACGATTTACTATTTACTATTTTGGGGCAACAGAACGATACCCTGAAATAGTAAATAATCAAATCGTAAATAGTTTGACTTTAGGCACTAATTCCCTTATTATGGAACAACTAACACTTACCACCCCGGCCTTATTGTTCTCGGCTGTATCGTTGATTTTACTTGCCTATACCAACCGGTTTCTGGCTTATGCTGCTGTTGTTCGGGGACTTCACGCCACCTTCAAGGAAAACCCAAACATATTACTTCTCGGACAAATCCAGAATCTGAGAAAACGTCTTCGGTTAACGCAAACCATGCAGGTACTCGGAATTTCCAGCCTTTTGCTATGTGTGATTTGTATGTTCCTGATTTATGTACATTTTGCAGCGCTGGCCGAAATAACCTTTGGTATTGCCTTGATCCTGTTAATTCTATCGCTTGCTTTATCTGTCCGTGAAATACAGATTTCAGTAAAAGCGCTGGACCTTCAGCTAAGCGATATGGAGTGAAAATATTTACTATTAATTCATTTACTATTTACGATTTATCCTGCTTATTCGGACCGAAATAGTAAATGGTAAATCGTCTAATGGTCAATCTTTCATTATCTTCGCGCCTTCTTAAAAAGTGAAAACCAATGGTGATGTATTTTGGTGAGATTGCAGCTTTATTAACTGCCGTTTTCTGGACGGTAACCAGCATGTCTTTCGAATCGGCTGGAAAAAAAATCGGATCACTTCAGGTTAATTTAATTCGACTGGTTGCAGCTTTCTTTATCTACTGTGCTGTAAATTATTTCCGTAGAGGTATGTTTTTACCGCTTGATGCAAGTGTTGAAAGCTGGGCATGGCTTGCTCTTTCAGGATTGGTAGGTTTTGTAATTGGCGATTTACTCCTTTTTCAGTCGTTTGTTGTTATTGGCGCCCGAATCGCAATGCTGATCATGGCGTTGACTCCTCCAATCACTGCATTGGTGAGCTGGTTGATATTGGGCGAAGTAATGAGTCCGATGAATCTGGTAGGGATGATTGTAACCCTTATCGGAATTTCGATCGTCATTCTGAAACGCGAAAAGCACGAAGATGTCACAAAGAAAGGACATAAAATCAGCACTAATTACAGCATAAAAGGAATTTTACTTGCATTTGGCGGAGCAGTCGGACAGGGCGTCGGGCTGGTACTCAGTAAAAAAGGAATGGGCGATTACGATGCATTTGCCGCTTCGCACATCCGGGTAATAACCGGAATGGTTGGTTTTGCAATAATCATCCTGTTCACGAAAAGATATGGAAAGATTTGGAAAGCCCTGCAACACAAATCTGCCATGAAACGGGTGGCACTTGGCTCCGTTTTTGGCCCGTTTCTGGGTGTTTCCTTTTCTCTGCTGGCAATTCAGCACACTCAGGCCGGCATAGCTGCAACAATCATGTCAATAGTTCCTGTGTTGATCATTCCTCCGGCTATTCTTTTTTTTCATGAAAAAGTGAACTGGAAGGAAATTATTGGTGCTGTAATTACAGTTGGCGGCGTGGCTGTCTTCTTTTTATAAATGCAGTAAAAACTATCTCACCATGGATCCGAAAGTGAAATCGATGCTTGCTCATCTCACGCCTGTTGGCTGGTTGATTGCGTGGGCTTTAAACAGCATTAAAAAAGATTCGATGACCAGCTTTTACCTGCGTCAGTTGCTGGGCCTGTACATTTGCTTTTTTTTATCGAGTTTTATTCCTGATTATTACATCATTGCATGGGGATTCATCTTCGTATTGTGGACATACAGTTTTGTAGGTACTGTTAAATCATCAGAAAATCTGGTTCCTTTCATTGGTCCTTTGTTTCAGAAATGGTTCGGTAAAATTGCCTGAGAATAATTATGCTATTGTTTCGTTTTTAGAGGATTATCCGACTCGTCGAAAAACTGTTTCTGCAATTTCGGAACCATCTCATCTTTCTTTACATCCTGAATCATTTTTACCAATTGTTTTACCGTTGAATCAATAAGCAATTCGCCAGCCTGTGCGTTTGCTTTTGATCCATCGCCTGAATAGTGGTTGGGATACTTTGCATACCACCAAATTCCGGTATAAACATTGTGAAGGTTTTTCAACCTGTCCTGATCAATTCCTGATTGCTGACCCGCCCGGTCCAGATGGACAAATTCAGGAATAAGCGATTTCATAACCGATGATTCTTCGTTTCCTGCATGTTGATTGTACGGATCGTGCTGCGTAAGTTCTTCTGCTTTTTTGATGACTTCAGGATCGTCGGTTGGCTGAAACCAATAGAGGCTGTAGGATCGGCGTTCCGAAAGTTGTGCCATTCCGAAGAAATTCAAAAAGGCATTGTTTCCGCCATGTCCATTCACGATGATTATTTTTTCGAATCCGTTTCGCGCCAGTTCGTCCAATGTTTCCTGAAGTACTTTCCAAATCAGTTCGGGACTGTAAGCAATTGTCCCGGGCTGGTGCTTTGCTTCGTTGATCTGGCTGAAATAATACCATGGAAATACAACCGTGTATTCTTTTTCGGCTGCGCGGATGGCAAATTCACGGGCAGCGTAAAGATCAGTTCCAAGCGGAAGATGTGGGCCGTGTTTTTCGAATACGCCAATTGGAAGAATGCACGTTTTAGATGATTTTTCAACTGCTTTAATGTAATCGGGCACCGTCAGTTCTTCGAGCCTGAAAGGAAGTTGTTGTGCCTGAATAAAGCAAATGACAAAAAGAAAAGGTAAAATGGACAGAAATTTTTTCATGGTCGTTGGTTTTTTGTTTATCAGCAAAAAATTAACAATTGGAAAATCAATGACCTATACTTTCACATGAAAAATTACTTTTTAAAATCACGTAGTTTTTCAGGATTAACATACATTTCGTTGGAAAATGCTTTGAGATCATGACTGTCAACTACCTTCCGCAGGCCAATCTTAGCCGATTTTAAAACCATGCTGGTTATCGGAATGCCTTTGATATCAGCCAAAACATAGCTTAACAAAGTTTCATACGGATCACCAAATGGTAAAAGGTTGACAAAGTCTTCTTCTGCGATGAAGGTTGGAGCCAATCCGTCAACAAAATCAGATACCCCCAGCGAATTGGTATATTTCACAACGATGGGTTGCATGGCCCAATTATGGCGTGGATTTACATCACCATTTTCGTCCCAGTCTTTAACTGTCATCGAGCCGGTATATTTTCCGTTTGTATTGGTACCAACAACTACTACATTCATATATGGTCTCAGCCCGTTAATAAGCATTTCGCTCGCAGATGCAGTGTTCTCTGATACAATAATGTGTATTTTATTCAGGTTGAGTGTGTTAATTGGCGTTGCTGGATTCTTGTCGGTTTTTTCAATGGTTGCAACAAAATTATCGGTTAGCATTGCAGCTCCATATTCATTCAGCAGATACGATTGCAACACGTTGTTGTATTGCGCTTTGGCATATACTTTTGAAACATCGGTTCCGTATAACATACTGGCCAGATAAATGCTGCTTTGAACCGAACCACCTCCGTTGTAGCGCAAATCTAAAACCATTCTGTCAATTTTCGCATCCTTGAATTTTTTAATGACATCATTTAGCTGAATGTCGAAATCAGAATTAAATCCGTTGTATACCAGATATCCGATTTTTTGATTGTTGAAAACAAAAATGGTGTCCTTATTAATCGGATTTTCCTGCATTTCAACAGCTGTCATGGTTACCGATCGGTTGCTAAGTGAAATGGAATTGTTGCTGATGGTTGCAAATGCCAAGGTGTAAGTCTTTGTTGCAAGCAACAAGGTTTGATAGTTTGAAACCGTGAGTTGCTGGTCATTCACTTTCATGAAAATATCGCCACGTTTTACCCCTGCTTTTTCAGCTGGAGAACCTTTATATACATACCTAACAAATCCGAAAAGGTCATCCGAACTACCTATCCTTCCAAGCATAAAATCGTAGCCCATTGTTTCTGAAATGCCTGCAATCCAGTCTTCGATGGTTTTTGAGTCATCAACCAGAAACGACCATTTGTCAACTTCTTCGTATTTGTAAAGCAAGCTGGTAAACAACTCCTGCTCATCAGTATAAGTATTCAGTAAGGCATTCAAACTGTCTTTGTTTTCATATTTTGTATCCGATAATGTGGGAACCTGACCATTCCACAAATAATAATCATGCAATCCTTTATAGATAAACGAATTTACTTCGGTTGCTTCTGGTATCGGAACAATTGGGTCCTCTTCTTTTGCACATCCTGAAATCAATGCAATGGCAATCAGAAGGAATGGAAGGATATTTTTATATAATGTTCTTTTCATTGTGTTGTTTTTATAAAGATGTAATTTATTTCTTTGAAATATAGAATGTTAAAGCAGATAAAATATTATCGACACTAGCAATCCTGAAATGATCAGTATTGAAAAGTTCAAAATTAAGCTTTTGCGGATACTTTTACTACTTAAGGTGACAGAATAAAGCATTTTTAACAGGTTGTTACTATTGGTTGCATTTAATATTGCCAAAACGATTGTCATCTGGCCGATTCCTGATTTTTGCTGAAGAAGGTTCAGTAAAAACGGATCGATATCGGTTACACCAACAGCAAAGGCAAGGCCGGTAATTCCTGAACTGCCGTAATTTTTCAGTACAAAGTCGGTAACAAGTGCGAAAACTACGAACAATGCGCCAAAAATAGCAGCTGTTCTGAATTCTAACGGATTATTGTTCGGGGTTATTGTGCTGCCCGAATTTCCTGTCATTTTTGTTTGCCGATTTTTACG
>CAMDGL010000084.1 GCA_945897845.1 Chitinophaga pinensis
CAAACCAAAGTGCTGCATTTTGTTGATAACGTTCATGTGATTAAAGACAACCTGTTCGACGTTCCGCCGCTGTTTAAAATGATTCAGGAAGAATCGGGAACCAGCTGGCAGGAAATGTACAAGGTTTTCAACATGGGTCACCGTTTCGAGGTCTATCTTGCTCCTGAGTTTGCAGCTGAAGTGATCGCTATTTCTGAAAAATACAACATCGAAGCCCGCATCGTTGGGCGCGTTGAAGCCGCTGAAGGCAAAAAACTTACCATCAAATCGCAGTTTGGCGAATTCGAATATTAGCTACGCTCCATTTTTTCAGGCAAAACCCGCCTGTGTGCTCTATTCATCATTCAAAAATCATCATTCATCATTCAAAAAATGGCAGACTATTCATTAATGGGAAAATACGAATCGATCAGGTATCGGTTCGAAGAAGTTGGCTCACAAATTACCGACCCGTCGGTGATGAGCGACATGAAACGCTACGTTAAATTAAATCAGGAATACAAACGATTGGAGTTGCTGACCAACGCGTTCAAGGATTACAAAGCAACGATCGACAACATCGAATCGGGCAAACAAATGCTCGACGAAGAAACCGATGAGGAAATCCGCGAAATGGCCCGCGAAGAAGTCGAAGCTTCGGAGGCGATGATTCCTGAAAAAGAACAAAATATCAAATTATTGCTCATTCCCGCAGATCCTGAAGATGGTAAAAATGCCATCCTGGAAATCCGCGCCGGAACAGGCGGTGACGAAGCCAGCATTTTTGCGGGCGATTTGTTCCGCATGTACACCAAATTCTGCGAACGTCGTGGCTGGAGAATGGAAGTAACCAACACCAGCGAAGGTACTTCAGGAGGGTTCAAGGAAATTGTTGCAACCATTTCGGGAGAAGGCGTTTACGGAATCATGAAATACGAATCGGGCGTTCACCGCGTGCAGCGCGTGCCGCAAACTGAAACTGCAGGTCGTGTACATACTTCGGCAGCCACCGTAGCCGTTTTGCCTGAAGCTGAAGAATTCGACATCGACCTGCGTGATAGCGACATCCGGAAAGATACATACTGTTCTTCCGGACCTGGCGGACAGTCGGTAAACACAACTTATTCAGCTATCCGGTTAACTCACATTCCAACCGGAATCGTGGTGACTTGTCAGGATCAGAAATCGCAGATCAAAAACCTGGCGAAAGCGATGATCGAGTTGCGCACCCGTATTTACAATCAGGAACACCAGAAATACCTGGACGTGATTGCATCGAAACGTAAAACGATGGTTTCAACCGGCGACCGTTCGGCCAAAATCCGCACCTACAACTGGCCGCAGGGACGTATCACCGACCACCGCATCAACCTGACTATTTACAACCTTCAGGCGGTAATTGGCGGCGATCTGGACGAAATTATCGACAAACTGCAGGTGGAAGAAAACGCAGAAAGACTGAAGGAAGCGGAGATTTAGAAGCCCCACCCAAACCCTCCCCGGAGGGGAGGGCATAAAAAGATGGTTTGCTTAGAAAGCAATTATTTTATTTACCTTTGGGTTACACTCAAATCTGAAACAATGCAAAATTCTGTTCAATCAATAGAATTGGCCATCGTGGAGAAATTAAGACCACTTAATCCACTTAAAATCATACTTTTTGGAAGCTACGCTTATGGTAGCCCCAATGAGAATAGTGATTTAGACATCTGCATCGTTAAAAAGGAAGTGAAATCAAAATCCAAAGAAAAAAGGGAAATAAGGGAAAGACTCAAAGGATTACTTATTTCAAAAGATATTCTTGTTTCAAGCATTGAGGAATACGAATTCTATAAAACGCAATTTGGTTCAGTTTTTATGGATATCGAAAAAAAAGGAAAACTTTTATGGCCGGTTTCTTAAATCAATACGAGAATGGCATAAATATCCAATATTGAATTTCCAATAATCAATATTCAACAAAAAATAAGAATGAACAAAGAACAACTTTTTGAGCAGATTAAATTGAAGCGCAGCTTTTTGTGTGTTGGATTGGATACAGATATTCTGAAAATACCACGTTTCCTGAACGAAACCAGCGATCCGATCTTTGCTTTCAACAAAGAAATTATCGATGCCACGCAGGATTTGTGCGTTGCGTATAAACCAAACCTTGCCTTTTACGAAAGTTTTGGAGTTGCAGGTTGGATCAGCCTGGAAAAAACGGTAAGATATATCCGCGAGAAATATCCGGAACAATTCATTATTGCCGATGCCAAGCGTGGCGATATTGGCAATACTTCAAACCTTTATGCCCGTGCGTTTTTCGATCACATGGATTTTGATGCCGTAACCGTTGCTCCTTACATGGGCGAAGATTCCATCAAACCGTTCATGACTTACCTCGATCGTTGGGTGATCGTTTTGGCGCTGACTTCGAACAAAGGAGCTGCCGATTTTCAATACCTGAAAAATGCAGAAACCGGTGAGCTGTTGTTTGAAACTGTATTGAAAACCTCGCAAACATGGGGAACTACCGACAACATGATGTATGTGGTTGGTGCTACTAAAGCCGAAAAATTGGAAGAAATTCGCGAACTGGTTCCCGATCATTTTCTGTTGGTTCCGGGAGTTGGCGCACAGGGCGGAAGCCTTCAGGAAGTTGCCAAATACGGAATGAATGACATGTGCGGATTACTGGTCAACTCATCGCGCCAGATTATTTATGCTTCGGATGGTGAAGACTTTGCCGAAAAAGCCCGCAACGAAGCCATCAATGTTCAGCTTGAAATGGAAGAACTGTTGCTGGAAGCTGATTTGCTGTAAAATACATATGTCATCCTGAACTTGTTTCAGGATCTCAACCAATTAACGATAGATCCCGAAATAAATTCGAGATGACGAATTTAAAAAATACTAACTCCGGGAAGCCTTCTGAAAAGAAGATTTTCCGGAGTTTTTTTCGACTATCCTAGGATTGAAAAAGCAGTGTCAGTAATAAATACCGGCAAACCATGCCGACAAAACTGTAAATCAAGGCATCTTTAACCCGGTACTTCAACATTCCGGCGGCAAGCGAAATTACCGGTGATGAAAGTGGTAACAAGTTGGAGAGAAAAAGTGTCCAATTCCCGTATTTTCGAATTTCATCTTCAGCTTTTTCGTAGCGTTTGCGACCAATCAGCCGATCGATAATTCCCGCACTAAAAAAATAACCGATCAGGTAATCAATTATTTGCGAAGCCATGGCAGTAGCTACAGCTACCAAATTGAGAATTAATGGGTCGTACCCTGTACGGAGATAATAGATAAATGCCAGCTCCATGGGCATGAGCAGGAAGAAGAACAGATATCCGAAGAAGTTTACGATGGCAAAGGAAAGTATGCTTTGTTGTCTGTTTTCATAGATGTCTTTTCCGATGGTAAGCGATGCAATCACTATCATTACTATGATCAGAAAAACGACCATACTCAAGTGCTTGTAGTCAATCCTGCGGGGCTTCATATTCAAACGACTCTTTTAAATGGTTCCTGCATTCAAATTTAGTTAATCCTTTTGAGAAAGACAGAAATAATTATCTGGTATTAAAAACCTACCTGCAATTTACCAAATTATAAGTTTTATTTTTACGGTCTCTGAAATGTCAGTATTGAAAATCATAAAAAATACAGATTCGCATGAAATTCATTCTATTATCAATTGTTGCAATTCTCCTTCTGGCTTCCTGTCAGACTAAAAAAAGTGAATATGTAAAAATATCCGGGTTTGCCCAGGGTACAACCTACAACATCACCTACGAAAACTCGAGCAATGAATATTACGCTCAGGCGATTGATTCTATCCTGAAAGCGTTTGACAAATCTCTTTCATCGTATGATTCAACTTCTATTATTTCAAGGATTAACAACGATGACCCACAGATAGAAGCTGATGACTGGTTTGTAGAAGTTTTCAAAAAATCAGCCGAAGTGAATGTCATTTCCGGAGGTGCATTTGACATTACCGTTGGTCCGGTTGTAAGAGCCTGGGGCTTTGGAAATGGCCCTGTAGCCAAACACGATTCGGCATACATCGACAGTTTGTTGCAATATGTTGGAATGGACAAAGTCAAACTCGAAGGCCGCAAGGTTGTCAAGAAATCTCCGGGTGTAAAAATAGATGTAAATGCCATTGCACAAGGTTATTCTGTTGATGTTGTGTGTGATTTTTTCAAGAGCAAAGGCATAAAAAATTATCTGGTCGAAATTGGCGGCGAGGTACGCGGAAAGGGTACCAATGCGAAAGACAAATTCTGGCACATCGGGATCGACAAGCCTGCGGATGGCAATATGGATCCGGGCAACGAACTTCAGGCCATCATCGAAATCAATAACAAATCGCTTGCTACCTCCGGAAATTACCGTAAGTTTTTCGTAGAAGACGGCATAAAATATTCGCATACCATTGATCCAAAAACAGGTTTTCCCGCCCGGAATACGCTGCTGAGTGCAACCGTTGTTTGCGATGATTGTATGACTGCCGATGCATATGCCACTACCTTCATGGTATTGGGAGTTGAAAAAAGCATGGAATTACTACCGAAACTTCAGGATATCGAAGTCTATTTTGTTTACAGCAACCAACAAGGCGAATACAAAGTTTTCTTTTCAGAAGGAATGAAGAAAATGATTGTTGCTGATAAATAGATTAAAATTCAGCACGGATGGTCAGTACAGGAACCATTCCGATGCCTTTCGAGTCGAGCGTTAAAATTTGTTTGTTGCTGAAACTAAACTTCCGGCGAAGTATATTTCTGGTATTGAGTACATTCTGTATATCGGCAAGTAAAATCCAGGCATTCCGCTTATTGTTGATTCGGTAACTCACGCCAAAGTCCAAACGACTAAAATCGGGCAGGCGATCGCTATACGACTGATTTGTTTGGTAGATTATCCGTTTGTTTTTCAAACTCAAGCTTACATCAACCGGGGTATAACGAAAACCTCCGCGGTAATTGGCCCGCAATTTTAATCCGAACGTATTCTGGAGGTGCTTACCAACTTGAAACTCTTTGCCTCCCAATAAATTATAAACGTAATTGGTGTTGAAATACGTATTGTACCAAAAACCATCGGGAGCCAGGTATTTGGAGTTAAACAATGATGCCGTTGCCAGCAGATAATATTGATGTGAAAATGATTTTTCGAGGGTAAATTCCAGACCTGTATTTTTGGCTTTTCCATTGTTTTCCAAATTGACATCAGATAATCCTCCAATCGAATTGACAACCGAGAATTGACCAATATTACTTTTGGTAATGGGGACTGCCCATAAATACTGATAATAGGCTTCCCAAGAGAATTGAAGGTTTTTGGTGAAATTTCGTGTGAATCCAGTGGTAAAATGAAAGGCTTTGGCCGATTTCAGGTCTCGGTTACTTTCGTCGCGCATGTTTGCCGAAACTTTTACTTTGTAGTGATACACTGACAATGGTTCGAGCCTTGAGTGAAAGCCCAATCCAAAATTTAATGATCGTTGACCGGGCATTCGCACAATCATTCCCCAGCGTGGTTCGAAAACTACTTCATGTGTTATACCCGAAAAGAGCACATGAAGACCGGTATTGGTCTCGATCACATCACCCGATTTGTATTTCCATTGTGCGAATGAACTTCCATACCAGCCTTCTCCGTTGGAATTCAGAAGTGTATCGTATAACATTTTTGAATTGAGTTTGATGGCATACATTTCCCCCCATATTTGGTTGAAAGTGATACCTGTGCGCAACGAATGCCTTGCATTTATCTTATGGTTTATCACCGATGCCAACCTAAATGCAGGGTATTCAAAACGGTCGTTATAAGTTACCGTTTTGTTCATTAATGTATCCGATTTTCTGTTGCTGCTGGCATTGAACTGGTATGTAAAAGCAATCGTACTCCTGATATAAGTTTTATTGTTTGGGAAAGAGAAGGTGTGTTTTATTCCGGCTACTGCAGTAGTTTGGCGTTCTGAAAATTCATCCAGATCGCCGCCTGCTTTCAGTTCTTCAATATTTGCGGAAGCCAGGTCGCCTGCTTCAGAAGAACCGCCAACAGCAAAAACATCGAATGTTCCTTTGTTCTCAGTTTTAAAAGAAACTTTAAATGCATAATCAGAAGTTCGTGGAACTATTCCATAATCTTTTGAATCCAAAATTCCCAATCTGGTGAGGTACTGAAAATCTGCCAACCGGTAGTCAAACAAATAAGAACTACCTTTTTTTCGGTTGATTGGCCCTTCGGCTGATGCTTCTGCTCCCAAAACACTCAATGCCAGCGAGAATTCATGATTGTCAGCATTCCCGGTACGAAGGTTTAAATCCATTACTCCTGAATAGGCATTTCCGTATTCTGCTGGAAAAGATCCGGTAAAAAAATCGAAACTGGAAAGTACATTGGTTGTGATGGCAGAATAACCACCACCAGAAGAGCCCTGACCGTTCGCAAAATGGTTTGGATTTGGAATTTCAATCCCTTCCAACCGCCAAAGCAAACCACGGGGTGAGTTTCCCCTGATAATTATTTCGTTATTATCGTCACTGTTTCCGGAGTTTACACCTGCAAAATTGGTTACCATACGCGAAGCATCGAAGTACCCGGCAGCATATCGGGTGGCATCTTCACTTCGCAGGGTGCGGACGCTTACTGTCGCCATCTGATTCATCCAGCGGTTATTACTGGCTTTTACCGATATTTCTTCGGTCTGAAAAACCTGTTCGGCCAATTTTATATTCAGAAATACTTCTTTCCCGGTTCCGATTTGAATATCTGAAATTTGTTTTGTCAGATAACCCAAATGAATAAATGAAAAGGAATGGCGGCCAACCGGAACTGTTAATTTAAATCTCCCCAGAGAATCGGTTGCAGAAACAATGGAAGGCCGGCAAGATTCGCATAACACATAAACCCGCTGAAGTGGTTGGTTGCTTTCCTGATCGGCAATTGCTCCTGTTATTATTTGAGTGTATTCCTGGGCTGAGGACTTCTCAGAACATAGAAAAAAAAGGAAAATCAGGAGAAGCATCGTCCTGAGAAATTTTTCCGAAAAAGTATATTCTTTGAATTCGGGTTCCATTCCGGAAAAGTAACAAAGGTTTTTGAAAGTAATGAAACAAGCCATGGGTAATAATCTACTCACTGACAAAAATGACAGCTCAGTCGAACGCCTGTCGAAGGAGCTGTCTGAGACTTCGACTTAGCTCAGTCGAACGCCTGTCGAAGACCGGATTTGCACAAAACTGACAGGATGACACGCAAAATGACAGCAATGAAAAATACACTAAAACGATTCTATTTCAAGCGACTAACCGCATATCGACTCAATAATTCAGGATTAAAATGAAAAAATGTCCATTGGCATTCCTGAATTTTGGCACTATCAGCTTTGGCATAGTATCTGCTAACGAATGATGTCAAAAAAAATGAAAATAATAAGTCAAACCAATTAAATAATTTAAAAATGACAGATTTAAAAGGAAAAATCCTTGCAGGTAAAGTGCTTGTACAACCCAAGGAAGCTGAAAAGAAAACAGCAAGTGGAATCATTATTCCTGATTCGGCAAAGGAAAAACCACAAGTTGGTAAAGTTGTTCTGGTTGGTGCTCCTAAAAAAGACGAACCAATGGAAATCAGTGTTGGCGATACGGTATTCTACGGAAAATATTCGGGTACCGAGTTAAACATTGACGGAACTGATTACCTGTTGATGTCTCAAACCGATGTGTTATTTATTGCTGAGTAATTGATTAACAACGATTAAAAGAAAATTAAAATGGCAAAAGAAATTAAATTCAATATCGAAGCCCGCGACCTCCTGAAAAAAGGAGTTGACAAATTGGCTGATGCTGTAAAAGTAACCCTCGGACCAAAAGGTCGCAACGTGGTTATTGAAAAGAAATTCGGTGCACCACAGATCACCAAAGATGGTGTGACTGTTGCAAAAGAAATTGAATTTTCGAATCCATACGAAAATATCGGCGCTCAAATGGTGAAAGAAGTAGCCAGCAAAACCGGCGACGATGCAGGTGACGGAACTACTACAGCTACCGTTCTTGCACAATCATTGATTTCAGTAGGTTTGAAAAACGTTGCTGCCGGCGCAAATCCAATGGATTTGAAACGCGGTATCGACAAAGCGGTGATTAAAGTTGTTGAAAGCATCAAAAATCAGGCTCAGAACGTTGGCGACGATTTCAAAAAAATTGAACAGGTTGCCAGAATTGCTGCCAACAACGACAGCGAAATTGGCGCTCTGATTGCTGAAGCAATGGAAAAAGTAAATAAAGAAGGTGTAATTACAGTTGAAGCTGCCAAAGGAACCGAAACTTATGTTGACGTTGTTGAAGGTATGCAGTTCGACCGTGGATATATTTCTCCATATTTCATTACCAATGGCGAAAAAATGGCTGCTGAACTGGAACGCCCTTTCATTCTGATCCACGACAAGAAAGTAAGCACCATGAAAGATTTGCTTCCTATTCTGGAACAATCGGCTCAGACAGGTCGCCCACTTTTAATCGTTGCTGAAGATGTTGACAGTGAAGCATTGGCAACTTTGGTTGTAAACCGCTTGCGTGGTTCGCTGAAAGTTTGTGCAGTAAAAGCTCCGGGATTTGGCGACCGCCGTAAAGAAATGTTGGAAGATCTTGCAGTTTTGACCGGTGGTGTTGTAATTACCGAAGAAAAAGGCATGAAGCTGGAAGATACTACATTAGAAATGTTGGGTCAGGCTGAAAAAATTACCGTCGACAAAGAAACAACCATCGTTGTTGCAGGAGCAGGTGACGAAGATGCCATCAAAACCCGTGTTAACCAAATCAAAAAACAGATCGAAACCACTACTTCTGATTACGATCGTGAAAAACTTCAGGAACGTTTGGCTAAATTAGCCGGTGGCGTTGCTGTTCTTTACGTTGGCGCTTCTTCGGAAGTTGAAATGAAGGAGAAAAAAGACCGTGTTGACGATGCATTGCATGCAACCCGCGCTGCTGTTGAAGAAGGAATCGTTCCCGGTGGTGGTGTTGCTTACATCCGCAGCATCGCTGTTCTGGAAGGCTTGACTGGCGAAAACGAAGACGAAACCACTGGTATCGAAATCGTAAAACGCGCTATTCAGGAACCTTTGCGTCAGATCGCTTTCAACGCCGGAAAAGAAGGCGCTGTTATTGTGCAGAAAGTTAGCGAAGGAAACGGCGATTTCGGTTACAATGCACGCACAGATGTATATGAAAACCTTTACGAAGCCGGCGTAATCGATCCTGCTAAAGTAACACGTATCGCGCTGGAAAATGCAGCTTCAATTGCCGGCATGTTCCTGACTACCGAATGTGTACTGGTTGACGAAAAAGAAGAAAAATCAGCTATGCCACCTATGGGCGGTGGAATGGGTGGCGGCATGGGCGGAATGATGTAATCTACCGAACATACCCTTCAAATAAATATATAAATTTAAAGCCCTCTTTCGGTTCGCCGGAAGAGGGCTTTTTGCATTGAATATCGATACAAATTCCTTAGAAACTACTAATATTGTGGTATCAGAATTAAAGCAAAATACATGAAAGATCGTTTAATAAAATTAGGGTACACAATTACCGAAGATTCGCAATTTCAGGACAAACAATTTGGTATTACTCCTGAACTGAGAAAACAATTAGAACAACTGGGATATGAAGCTCAGGATAAAAAAAACAAAAAGATAATCGAGAAACTGACACAACTGATTGTTCAATTTCCAACTGTACCAATCCTCAAAAACTACTTGACGGTGGCATATGATTTACAAGGCAATTACAAGAAAGCAATGGAGGTGAACAATTGGACTTTGACAGAACATCCCGACTATTTGTTTGCAAAGATCAATAAAGCTAATGAATATATCGACAAAAAGGACTTCAATAAAGTGCCTGGGATTTTGGGTGAAGCGCTGGAAATTAAACAATTATATCCTGAACGAGACCTGTTCCATTTTGCTGAAGTGACGAATTTTTACAGTGTGGCCATCAGGTATTTTGCCGCAATTGAAAATTTGGAATTGGCCGAAAACAGGCTTAAAATACTTAAACAGATTGATCCGAACGAAGAAAATAACAAAGAGTCTGAAAGATATTTATTTGGACTTCGGTTGAAAAATACCGCTAAACGATGGGAAGCCGCAGCGAAATTGCGAATTACTCCAAATATAAATAGAGTCATTCCGCAATCGAGTGAAAATGCTCCTCCAATATTTAATCATCCGGAAATTATAAACCTGTATAACAATGGTATACGCATACCTCAATCCCTTCTTCGGGTAATAATCCAACTTCCCCGACAAACACTTATCGAGGATCTGGAAAAAGTAATCAACGACAGTATTTTCAGGTACAATTATTTTAAGGGATTAGAATTTTCTGAAGACACTCATAATTTTGTTTTACATGCCCTGTTATTACTCAAAGAAATAAATGCCACCGAAAGTTTACCGATCATTTTCTCCTTTCTATCATTAGATGAGAAATTTCTAAACTTCTGGTTGGCAGATCATATCACGGAATCGTTATGGCAATGCTTTTATGGATTTGGAAAGCATAACCCTGGGGTACTTCAGGGTTTTCTGGAGACTCCGGGAATTTATACTTTCTGTAAATTGGCTGTATCAGGAGCTCTCTGTCAATTAGTTCTGCACAACCCAGAAAAAAGAGAAGAAGTCCTCCATATATTCGAAAAAGTCCTTTTTAAGTTTTCCAAAGCTTCGCTCGATGATAATTTAATCGATTCTGAGTTTTTGGGCATGGCTATTGGCAATGCCATTGATTGCCAGCTTCACGAATTATTGCCGATTATTAAAATGCTCTTCGATAAACGCTTCGTATCGCTTGAAATTAATGGCGATTACGATGAAACGGAAAGCTATTTCAATACCAAACCGAAATACAGCCGCAAAAAAATGGTTTACACTATTTTTGAATTGTATGATGATGTGTTGAATACTTGGCATGGTTACAAAGAAGATCACAATGATTATACTCCTTCGCATGAAATTCCACAATCAGTAACTTCCGAAAAAATTGGCCGGAACGATGATTGTCCTTGCGGAAGTGGGAAAAAATACAAGAAATGCTGCATGAAATAACCAAATGATAGCATTTCCGGCTTTTCGTCAAAGCCCTCTTTTGGTTCGCCGGAAGAGGGCTTTTTGCGTTCTGATTTTATTTAAGGCGATGTCAGGCCTCGTTAAATTAATCACATTCAATCATTCAAGGTAAAAATTACGAATCAGGTTGAGTTCATCGTTTCATTTTGTGCTTTTATAAATTCTTAAATCTCTGCGATATGAAAAAAATATTTAAAATAGTCATTGTAATTATTGCAATCATTTTAGTCGTGTTTTTCTGGTGGCGTTACTATTTTGTTTTTGGTGAAGGCGTAAAGGCTGGCAACCTCAACTTCTTTGTAAAGAAGGGTTTCGTATTTAAAACATACGAAGGACGCTTGATCCAGGACGGATTCAAATCGGCTTCTCCGGGAGCATTGCAGAGCAACGAATTTGAGTTTAGCGTGACAAACGACAGCATTGCCGCCATTCTGGAGCGCAATAGCGGAAAAGTGGTTGAGCTGAGATACAAAGAATACCTGCATCCACTTCCTTGGCGGGGAATGAGCGCCTATGTTGTTATTGAGGTTTTAAGGGCTGAATCGGAAATGAAAAACAATGATTTACCTTACCAATAAAATAAGCTGAACCTATTTCAACCCCGCAATCTGCTCTTCCAATACTTTAATTTTTGCCTCAGCATCGGCTTGTTTGGCGCGTTCGATGGCCACAACAGCTTCGGGAGCGCTTCCAACAAATCGTTCGTTGCTCAGTTTTTTCATTACTGAATTCAGGAACCCTTTGGTATAATCCAGCTCGGTCTGAAGTTTTTTCAATTCTTCCTCCACGTCAATTGTTCCACCCATTGGAACGAAGAAAGTTGTTGATTTTACCAGAAATGAAGCCGAAAGTTTTACTTCTTCGGAAACCACATTCAAAGCTGAAAGGTTACACATTTTCACCAACACACTGTTGAATTCAGGTACAAAGCCTTTGTCGCCAACCATGATGGCCAGTTCGAG
>CAMDGL010000085.1 GCA_945897845.1 Chitinophaga pinensis
ACTGCAAGTTTACCTGTCTTTCAGGCAAGAAACGGAAAATCCTACCAGGGAGTGATTGCAACCGACCGCTTTTCTCCATTGATTGAAATCATGCGCTTTTTTACTTCATTCGGCATTGGGCAGTTCAACGACAAAGTAACCGTATTTGGACAGCAGTGGGAAGATTCGACCTTGTTCAAACAGGACGTTTCGGAATTATTGCCGGTGCTTCAGGGCGAACGCTGGATAGGCGCATTCATCGGTAATTACGACAAGGGTGGCCATCGGGTTAGCCTCAAACTGAAATACTACCCCGGGAGTATGGAAATATCAGATAAGCCGGATAAGAAATATTGGATTATGCCGCTTTTCAATACCCTGAATGTAATGGAAATGTCAGGACAGGAATACGGAACCATGTTCGAAAATGATTCGCTGAAGGTTGACTTTAATGTTCCTGAAGGAGTAAAAAATATACGAATGCGTTATATCACTACTGGCCACGGCGGTTGGGGTGAGGGTGACGAATTCAACCAGAAAATGAATACTGTTTTGCTCGATGGCAATGTTTTGTTTCAGTTTACTCCCTGGAGAAGCGATTGTGCCACATTCCGCAAATACAATCCTGCCTCCGGAAATTTCTGGAACGGAGTAACTTCGAGCGATTACAGCCGCTCTGGCTGGTGCCCGGGAACTGCGACCAATCCGGTTTTTTACACAATTTCAAATTTAGAACCTGGGAAACACCAGATGAAAGTGGCAATTCCGCTTGGAAAAAGTGAAGGCGGGAGTTTCAGCGCCTGGAATGTTTCAGGAATGTTGATAGGAGAGTATGAATAAAATTCTTATTTTTGCAGTCCTTAATACCGGGGCTGACTGGTTTTGACAGCGGGTAGAAGAGGTATGTAAGCATGTCGGGCCTTGATCGCACAGCCCGTTAACTCGGCGTTCAAAATTCAATTGGCGAAAACAACTACGCTCTTGCTGCGTAACCGAACTAAGTAGGTTATACTTCATTCCGGTATTAGATACTGGAACGGGACATCGCCCGGGTGCTACTTCCCTGAAGCGGCCCGATCAGGCGGTGCAAATAAATCGGGGATAGTAGAAGTGATGCTTCGGAACTTCTGCAAAATTAAGAAGCTAAGGTAAAAGTCGGTGGCCCTGATCCAGCTTTTATTCGAAAACCAAGTCTGGGGATAAACATGTAGAAGGCATATTGCTTCCTCGTTTGGACAGGGGTTCGATTCCCCTCAGCTCCACCAATTGCGGATATCGTTGAAAAACGGTATCCGCAATTTATTTTATATCAAGTTATTAACGCTATTAATGATCGACTGTAAAAAATAAAAATTCATTCAAATTTCATTTAAAAAGGTTTATTCATTCAAAATTCATTCAAAATTCATTCAAAAAAAAATGGCTACAGGACGGTTATTTATTAATGAAAATGCGATTAAAAAAGACGGCAAAGCTGCCGTATATGCGCTTGTACACATTGATTATAAATCAATCAAGATCAATACCGGGGTTTGTGTCGAACCGGCACGATTCGACAAAGTGAAAGGACGGGTAAGAGGAACGGCGAAAGCTGATAAGGATGCGAACTTGATCATTGATAAATGTCTTGCATCGATCAATGAAATATTTGTTCGTTACCGGTTGCAAGAAAGGGTATTAACGGCTGATTTATTATTGCGTGAATATAAAAATCCATCTATGTATGTCGATTTTTATGCTTTTATGGATAAGAAAATTTTGGATAGGGTTAAAAGTAAGGATATTGGCGCGACATCTGGAAAGCATCACAGAGTTTTGCTTAATAAATTGAAAGAATATAAAAAGACATTGTCATTCGCCGAAATTGATCTGAAAATGATTACCAATTTTAGAAATTTTTGCAGATTGAAAAAAAGAATGATGTTAATATCAATACTACGTTTAAAACTTAGTTATTAATCTGAATATTAGCAAAATAGCTGATTATTTATTAGGATAAAACCGCATGGATTTGTATCTTTAAAGTTCTAATTACCAGTTAATTACTTTAGTTATGGCTACCCCTGCGATCTATGTTTTATATCCAAAAATTGTTCTCGATGCTTTATCTGTTTCAAAAATAAAGCTCATTAAATGCAGACGAGATTTTATGATTGAGTTTTTCATGTTATACCTGGGTATTCCTTCACGGATTAACTTCCTCGAGTTGGGCCGATACAGCCTTTTTGGCGAACAACGCTTCCGTCAACAGTTCGGGCAAGGGTTTGACTTCTTTGGCTTTAATAAAGGTTTATCAATGCCTTAGATTGGCAGTCGCACCGCTATTGCTTTTGATCCGAGCTTCATTCCTAAGTCAGGTAAGCAAACTCGAATCGGGTACTTTTGGTCAGGCTGTGCCGGCAGGGCTCTGCGGGGGATTGAAATTCTTGGGCTTTCTGTAATTGATGCCGACACCAGGTTAAGTTTCCATTTGGATGCGGTACAAACGCCTCCAACAAACTGTCTTCAGGATAACGACCTGTCGTTAATCGATTGGTATGCTGGGTTATCAAGAAATACTTGAAACAGATTTTATCCATTACCAAATATGTTGTTGCGGATGCGTATTTTTCCAAGAAAAACTTTGTTGAAAAAATTCTGCAATGTTCCCTTCACCTGATAAGCAAACTTCGGAACAATGCGAACTTGACTTATCTTTCAGTGCCACCCAAGACTGGACAGAGAGGCCGGCCAGCAAAGTATGGGGGAAAAGTTGATGTCAGGAACTTTGACCCCGAACAGTTCAGTCAAGTTGAGAACGACAAAGGAATAATTGCATACTCAGGAATTGTATATTCAAAAGCTCTTGGCAGAAACATTTTACTGGTTGTAGAACAGTTCCTAAAAAAAGGAAAAACAACTTACCGTCTCTTGTTTTCAACCGATGCCATGCAAGCTCCCATTGATGTGATCGATATTTATCACACCCGGTTCCAAATAGATTTTGGATTCAGGGATGCCAAGCAATTCACAGGTCTTGAAAACTCGCAGGCCAGACGCGGAAATAAGCTCAACTTTCATTTCAATACCGCATTGACAACAGTAAATATTGCCAAGGTAATGCAACTGAGCAATCCGGAAACAAGGGATAACTCATTTTCTATGGCAACATATAAGATCCAGCTCCACAATACATTATTGCTATCGAGATTTTTCCGCCTGTTCGCTATTAACCCGAACTCAATCAAAAATCGTCAACATGTCAATGAAATATTGTATTTCGGCACGATGGCCGCTTAATTTTTAATGTTTTTTGAACGAACTATTGCATTTAATAAGTAACAAAAATAAAAAAATGTAATCTTTCGTTTTTCCTTGAAAGAGAATGGTTTTTGAATTTATATATCAACAACAAATAGATATAAATACTTAAATAAAATGCACAATTGAGCAAATGGGCTGAACAAATGAGCCGAACTATAAATACTTAGAGCTGTATCTTTGTCGATTCATTTGTAACCTAACTTATGAGTCAAATAATCAATACTTTCCTGATAATAATATTCTTTTGGGGCCATGCTAATGCACAAAAAGCACCCTCTACTTTTCAAAATCCGATCATTCCGGGATTTCACCCCGACCCTTCCATTTGTAGGGTTGGTAACGATTATTATCTTGTAAATTCTTCCTTTGAATGGTTTCCCGGAATTCCGATATTTCACAGTAAAGATCTGGTTAACTGGGAACAAATCGGGCATGTGCTCGATAGACCTTCACAGTTGGCTATGAATCCCGGGATGAAAGCTTCGAACGGGATTTGGGCTCCTACCCTTCGGTACAATAAAGGAATATTTTATGTGATCGTAACTTGCCAGGATTGTGGTGGCAATTTTTACGTAACCGCTCAAAAACCGGAAGGGCCCTGGTCTGATCCAATTTATATTCAAGACTCACCCGGCATTGATCCTGAACTATTTTTCGATGATAATGGAAAAACATATTATGTGGGAAGTTCGCAGGGGAAATGGGGCCCACCTCGCCGCTGGAGCTGGGAAGATCGTATCTATATTCAGGAAATTGATCTGAAAACAGGAATCATGAAAGGTGAAAAAACTCATCTCACCAGTGGTCATGCCAGCAATGCAAAATGGTGCGAAGGACCGCATATTTATAAACACGATGGAAAATATTTCTTGTTTGTTTCTGAAGGCGGAACCTGGAACAATCATTCAGTAACCTGTCACTTAGCCGATTCAGTTAAAGGCCCATACATCCCGATTGATGCAAATCCGGTATTAACACACCGTCATCTGGGCAATTTGGCTGATATTACAACAATTGGACATGCCGATCTGGTTGAAACCCAAAATGGAGACTGGTATGCGGTTATGCTCGGAGTTCGTCCGATTCAGGGTTTCCGAAATCTGGGAAGGGAAACTTTCCTCACTTCGATGGAATGGCAAGGTAACCAGCCAGTATTTAATCCCGGAAAGGGTCGTGTACTGATGGAAGATCTCAGACCAAATCTGGCATGGTCACCCATGACTGAATTGCCTGTTACCGACAATTTCGATAACCTTAATTTGAATTTTCAATGGAACTTTTTACGAACTCCGTTTGAAAAATGGTATAGCCTTGAGATGAGAAAAGGCTGGCTTCAAGTCAGCTTAAGACCAGAACAACTGACAGAACCTGTGAATCCATCGCTAATTGCCCGGCGACAGGAACATCATTCTTTTGAAGCTTACACTAGAATGAATTTTAAACCTGAGACCGAAAACGAATCGGCGGGTTTAGTCGTTTTTCAGAACGATAGATTTCACTTCCGTCTGCTTCTTATTCTTGAAGACGGACACCAATACATTCAACTTATTAAAGTTGGAAAATCAGGAATGGAATTCCGGAATCAACTTAACGAAGAAGAAATTGCCAGGATTCCATTCCATGATAATACTGTTGTTATAGGATTAAAAGCATCGAACCTGGACTACCAGTTTTATTTTGGATCAAACCGTATGAATCTGGAGCCCATTGGGAAACAACAGGATGGACGGATACTTTCATCAAACTGGGCAGGTGGATTTACTGGCACTTACATTGGCATGTACGCCACCAGCAAAAACAAAATTTCGACAAATTCAGCTTTCTTCGATTGGTTTAGTTATCAGGAAAGTAGTAAAAATTAAACGATGAGACGTTTAATAATATTCAATAATAGGAATGAAAAATTAAAATTCTTGCTACTTTTCAGTTGTTGTAAAATCAAATGAATATGAAAAAATACATAATATTCCTGTTCCTGATTTTTATTTGCATACTGGCAAATTCACAGGACAAACAAAGGTTCAGACACATTACCATTAATGATGGATTGGCACATACTGATGGTACCAGTGTGATTCAAGACAAAACCGGATTCATGTGGTTTGGGACAAATGCAGGACTTCAGCGTTTTGATGGAATACAATTAAAACTATTCATGAACAACACAAATCCTGTCCGTCGGGTTTATAACAACAGGATTACCTCATTATACAATGACAATGAACTACTTTGGGTTGGTAGTGAAGGTGGTCTTCATTGTTTCAGCATAAAAGAAGAAAGATTTCTGCCTGTAAAGATTGTAAATCATGAAATTGATCTTTCCGGCACAGTAATAAGCAAAATTATCGTCTTAAAAGATCAGATTGTTCTGGTAACTAACCAAAATATTTATGCCGGAATTTTCAATCCTGAAACTTTAGAATTAAATCTCAGTTCTCTCAATTTTCTGGTAGAAAATCCGATTGGTACGCATTTAACTTTCTATGATGCAGCAACCGATCTTCAGGATAAAATATGGATTGCTACCAATGCAGGATTAATTGCCCTTATCTACGAAAAAGAAAGATTTAGTTTTCTTGAAAAAATCAACCGCGACACCGAAAAAATCCAGTTATCAGCCAATACAATTACTCAGGTCGAATATTTCGAAAATCAGTTGTTAATTACTGCTATTGAAGATTTGGAGATCATTTCTCTATCCCGGAACGATCATAAGTTCAAAAGTTTACTGAAAACGTTTCATTTAAAAAAATATTTCAATGGAATAGATCTGGGAAATGAGAATCTGGCTATTACTAAAATCATTTTCGATCATAACGACAACCTATGGGCAGCAACTGCTGTTGGATTGATTTTCATTGAGAATCCGTTAAGCGACGAACCCGCTGTACATATTTTCTCACACAATCAATTTGATAAATATTCTATTTCTGCGGAACATTGCGCCGATTTATTTCTTGATAATTCGAACTGTCTTTGGATTGGAACCTGGGGTGGTGGCATTTCCTATCTTGATCTGGAGCAAAAACAATTTGGAATATTGCGTCGTAATCCCATTGAAAAAAACGCATCGCTGAGCGGTGAATTCGTCAGAGCCATTTGTGAAGGTCCCAATGGGGAAATATGGATTGGAACAAAAGACGACGGAATTAATCTGCTTGATCCAAAAATTGGTCAGTGCACACTTCTAAAATTGGGAAATATCACCAATGAATCGTTAAGCAACAACAAAATCAGGTCGCTAAAATACAAGAATCAAAAAATGTACGTAGGTACAACAAATGGTCTGAATATCATTGATCTGAAAACTAATTCAATCAACAAAATAGCGGAAAGTACCGGATATACAAAAAACAATATTGTTAGTGCCATATTTGCAATAGAAATCGACAAACGTGATCAAATCTGGCTGGCTACCTGGGGTGGTGGAATTGGAAGAATTCGTTTTGAAAACGGACAAGCAGTTACAAGCAACATTTCGACCCAATCAATCGGGAAAAATAAACTTAGTTCGGACATTGTTAACACAATTTATTACGATCAAAATAAAGATGAAATCTGGGCTACAACGAGTCTTGGGATAAACAGAATTTTACTCACCAGCACAGGCGACATTTCGAAAATCATCTACTACCAAAGCAACAACACTTCAAGCTCAATAAGCAGTGATTATATCTGGCCAATTATTCAGGCAAACGATTCCACATTCTGGATAGGAACTTTGGGCGGAGGCTTGAATAAACTAACGATTGGCAGCAAGATAGATGAAATGAACCGCGGAAGTTATCATGCGACGGTTTATGACACCGAAAAGGGTTGTCCGACAAACGATGTTGAAACCATGCTTATGGATGATCAGGGCAAATTATGGATTGGAGGAAAAGGCATGTCAAGATTTGATCCCGATCTGAATGAATTCTGGAATTTTGATGTCAATGACGGTTTACAAAGTAATGGATTTAAAATTGGAGCTGCATGTAAAAGTGCAAACGGAACCCTGTATTTTGGAGGAATTAATGGGTTAAATTATTTTGTTCCTTCTGAAATAAAAAAAAATCAGACAAAACCTCTGGTGGCATTTACAGCTTTTAAGGTATTTAATCAGGAGATAGAACCTAATCAACTGGTTCATAAAAGAGTTCTGATTAAACATGGAATTAATTATTTAAATAAGGTTTCCCTAAGATATAACGAAAATGATTTTTCAATTGGATTTGCATCACTTCATTATGCCAACCCGGAGAAATGCAAATTCAAATATCAACTGGAAGGATACGATGAAAACTGGAAATATATTGACAGTAAATATCCGTTTGCAAACTATTCAAACCTGAGGTATGGCGAATATACTTTTCGGGTCGATGCTTCAAATAACGATGGCATTTGGAGTGGAACTCCTGTTTCACTCAAAATACAAATCACACCACCATGGTGGCAAAGTAATATTGCACTGATTGTATATATATTATTGACCATTGCACTTATTTACGGGTCATATTTCTATTCCATACGTTGGATTAAAATGAAAAATAATCTGAAACTTAAAGAAGCCGATGAAAAACGAAAAGATGAACTTTTGCAAACCAAACTGCAGTTTTTTACCAACATTTCACATGAATTCAAAACACCGCTTACACTCATTCTTTCACCACTTGAAAAACTGAGATCTGACGAAATAAGCAACAGTGAGAAACATAAATTTATTGACTTAATTACAGTCAACGCAGGAAGATTATTAAGCCTGATCAACGAATTAATTGAATTTAGGAAAGCTGAATCAGGCAAACTTACGCTTCATTCGCAAAAGGCAGATTTATTTCAGCTACTGAACCTAATTGGAATGCAATTCCAGGATATTGCCCTGCAGAAAGATATTTCACTGAAAATAATAAATGGATCAGGAAAACCGATATGGTTCGATCAGGAAAAAATGACGAAGATTATCTACAACCTGATTAGTAATTCAGTGAAGTTTACAAACGAAGGAGGCGAAATAGAATTGGAGGTTTTTACTTCGGCAAAAGAAAATCTGAAGTCGGAATTTGCGATTGATGTTGAGTTTGACTCCGGTTATAACACCAGTGAATACACATTTATACGGGTAAAAGACAACGGTATAGGAATTACACCAGGCTCTATCAACCAAATCTTCGATCGGTTTTTCCACCTCAACGACGGAGCAAACCAACATCTTGGTTCCGGCATCGGACTGGCTTTGGTAAAAAGTCTGGTCATGTTGCATCAGGGTTTTATCAAGGTAAGCAGCGAAAGATTTAAAGGAACCGAAATCATGGTAGGTTTTCCGTTAGGCGATGCACACGTAAGGCCTGAAGAAAAAATAGCTCTTGAAGAATCAGCAAGTATATCTGCTTCAGACTTCTTAGATCCGGATTCAGTTTTCAAACAGGAAACCCTTCATAAAGAAACAAATACAACGACTGACCATATTCCCGGATTACTGATTGTTGAAGATAATGACGAACTGCGGAACATGCTGATAGAGCATTATTGCAATGAGTTTAAAGTATATGGTGCAACAAACGGTGTAGAAGGTATCCGTATCGCTAAACTTGAATTACCTGAACTGATTATTTCAGACATCATGATGCCGGAAATGGATGGCATTGAAATGTGCAAATCCTTAAAGGAAGATATTCAAACCAGCCATATTCCAATTGTTCTGCTCACAGCAAAATCATCAATCGAGCATCAGATTGAAGGAACTGAAGCAGGAGCCGATGTATATATCCCGAAACCATTCAGTCTTCGCTTGCTTGACGCACAGATTAAACGGCTCATCGAATCACAAATTATACTGAAAGAGAAGTATGCTTCCGACATTTACGCCTCAACCCGCGAAATTGTTAAAAACCAAAAGGATCAGGAATTTATGGATAGTTTAATCGATATTATCAACAAAAATATCGACAACAATGATTTTAATGTAAATATTTTATGTCAGAAACTTGGTTTTGGACGAACCAATTTATACAAAAAAATAAAATCGGTTACCGGCTATTCTTTGGGTGAATTTATTAGAAGTCTGCGTCTGAAAAAAGCCGCTAAACTTTTGGTAAGCCAGGATATTTCTATTTCTGAAGTTATTTTTATGGTTGGGATGAATAGCAATTCGTATTTTACAAAAGCCTTTAAGGCGCAATTTGGAGTGACCCCTTCCGAATTCATTCAAAAACAACGTAAAAAGGAAAAAAAAGGAAATGAGAATGATTAAATTTCCGACAACTTAATAAAATGATTAGAAAAACAGTCAGAAAGGATTTCATTCACTCAATTTGTACAAAAGAGCAAAACATTAAATCAAGCGGACAAACCAATATTTTATCGGATAGGTATTTTTGAGGGATAAAACCTTAAAAATATGAAACAACTTATTTGGATATCAATCCTTGCATTTCTTGCAGGTTGCACCAGTCAAACAGCAGCAAAAAAAGAATCAGAAGAAGAAGTAGAAGAAGTTACCGGTAGTTTTGAAACCTGGGCACTCACTCCTCCAATGGGCTGGAACAGTTACAATTGCTATGGCGCAGCCGTTACCGAAAAAGAAGTGAAAGCCAATGCCGACTATATGGCTGAAAAACTCAAAAAGTACGGATGGCAGTACATTGTAGTCGATTACTGCTGGTCGTACCCACATCCTCCCGGAAGCATTCAGAATAATCCGCCACAGTTCCGTTTAAAACTTGACCGTGCACCGGTTCCCTGGTTGGGAATGGACGAATATGGCCGTCTGCTGCCCGATCTGCGAAGATTCAACTCTACTGAAGGAAAAAATTTTAAGCCACTGGCCAACTACATTCACCAAAAGGGTTTGAAGTTTGGAATTCATGTCATGCGTGGTATTCCCCGGCAGGCTGTATGGGCTAAATCACCTGTGAAAGGGACCAATGGTATTACTGCCGACATGATTGCCGATACAACTTCACTTTGTCCTTGGTTAAACCAAATGTATGGAGTAGATATGAGTAAACCCGGAGCTCAGGAATATTACAATTCGTTGGTTGAATTGTATATGGAATGGGAAGTTGATTTCATAAAAATGGACGATATCGACCTGGATGAAAAATACCCATACCGGAAAGAAGAGGCTGAAGCCATGCATAAAGCCATTATGAACGAAAATGCAAAGATTGTTTTAAGCCTTTCTCTCAATATGAAATTGGAAAACAAGGAACACGTTAAATCAATTTCGAACCTTTGGCGCATTTCAAAAGATTTTTGGGACGAATGGGAACAACTCAAGCTACAATTTGAACATGTTAATAACTGGAGTGACATGTCCGGTCCAGGGCATTGGCCTGATGCTGATATGCTGCAATTGGGGAAAATTTCGCGCAGAGGGCCAAGTGGCCCGGAAAGGGATAGCCGCTTTACAAAAGACGAACAATACACACACATGACACTTTGGTGCATTGCACGTTCGCCCCTGATGATGGGTGGCGATATGCCGGATAATTCGGATTTTGTAGAGTCATTGCTTACCAACGACGAAGTAATTGAAGTAAACCAACATGCCATTGAAAGCAGACAATTATTCAGAACCCAGGGATTAGTTGTATGGACTTCTAAATCGGCAGACAAAAAGTACACCTACCTGGCCATGTTTAATCTGAATGAAGAAAATTCAGAAATATCAGTTGAACTGGCGGATTTGGGGATTACTAAAAAAACAGAGGTAAGGGATTTGTGGACAAAATCAACTGTTGGAACTTTCACCGGAAACTTTACGTCTTCAGTTAATCCTCATGGAGCAAAGTTGTTCCGAATAACGAACAAATAAACAACTTAGAGTAAATAATAATGAAAACAATAATTTCTGAGAAATGGATGGTGGGACTGCTGCCTTTTATTGCAGCCTCATGCGGATCACCGACCGAAAAATCGATGATCCCAGAGAAACCAAATTTGGTTTTTATTATAGTTGATGACATGGGTTATGGTGACATCAGTTGTTTCGGACAAAAAACATTATCAACCCCCAACATCGACAAACTAGCCGTTGAAGGGATGACTTTTACCAATTTTTACACCGGTTCATCGGTTTGCGCGCCATCCAGGGCATCGCTGCTTACGGGAAAGCATACCGGACACACCAATGTTCGCGGAAATATGCCTGCACAGTTACTTAGCGACACTGAACCTACCATCGCAAAAATCCTCAAAGAAGCCGGATATCGCACCGGTGCAGTCGGGAAATGGGGCATTGGCCACCCGCCACCCGTTGACGATCCACAGCGAAAAGGATTCGATTACTTCTACGGCTACATCAACATGTGGCACGCGCACAATTTGTTTCCTGAATTTCTTTACAGGAATGGTGAAAAAGTTCTCCTGAAAAACAAGATCAATTGGGTAAATGGCAAAGATCCATGGGAAGGACATCCTGAAGGAACCGGGGTTGCCGATGTCCGGGAAGAATACGTTCACGATTTGTTCGACAGAGAAGCAATCAATTATATTGA
>CAMDGL010000086.1 GCA_945897845.1 Chitinophaga pinensis
AAGGAAAAGCGCAGGCCACAATTGATGCCCTGAAAGACCATGATCTTGTTTATCTGCATGTGGAAGCAAGTGATGAAGCCGGTCATGAAGGAGATGTGGAACTGAAAACCAAAACGATTGGCTATTTGGATTCGCGGATTGTAAAGTACCTGGTGGAAGAAACCGAAAAAATGGACGAACCAGTCACTATTGCGGTATTGCCCGATCACCCAACGCCTTGCGCAACCAAAATTCACACCCGCGATGCAGTTCCTTTCATCATATACCGCCCCGGAGAATCACCTGATAATGCTCAGTTTTACGACGAATTTGAGGTAGCCAAAGGTTCTTATGGAATTCTGAAAGGCGATCAGTTTATGAAAACACTTTTGCAAACAGACAACATATAAAATGAAATACTTTAGTACCAATCATTCCGTTCCTGAAGTTTCGCTGATGGAAGCCGTTACCAAAGGTTTGGCTGCCGATAATGGATTGTTTATGCCCACGCAGATTGAAGAGTTTGATCATAAATTTTTTGAACGTCTGTATTTAAAGAGTTTTCAGGAGATATCTTTCGAGGTGGCTAAAAAGTTTTTTGGGGAAGATATTCCGGAGAAAGTTTTGAAAGACATTGTTTATGATACGCTAAATTTTGATTGTCCATTGGTTCAGGTAACCGATTCTATCTATTCGCTCGAACTTTTTCATGGGCCAACAATGGCTTTTAAAGATGTTGGCGGACGTTTTATGGCTCGGATGCTGGGTTATTTTCTCAAAGGATTTGAAAAGGAAGTCAATGTTTTGGTGGCTACTTCCGGAGATACCGGTAGTGCCGTTGCCAATGGCTTCTTTCAGGTTCCCGGAATAAAAGTATATGTGCTTTACCCAAAAGGACTTGTAAGCGACATTCAGGAAAAACAATTTACAACCCTCGGAAATAATATTACCGCACTCGAACTTGACGGAACTTTTGACGATTGTCAGCGACTTGTAAAATCGGCTTTTCTGGATGAAGAATTGAACAAAGCTATGGTTTTGACCTCGGCCAATTCAATCAATGTGGCTCGTTTCCTGCCACAGGCTTTCTATTATTTCAATGCTTATGCCCGTTTGCAGGAAGCTGGAGTAACTGGTGATCTGGTTTTTTCGGTACCCAGCGGTAATTTTGGAAACCTGACTGCCGGTTTGTTTGCCAAATTTATGGGGCTGCCAGTGAAGCGGTTTCTTGCGGCCAATAACGACAACGACATTGTTTACAATTACCTTCAAACCGGTAAGTACGAACCCCGTGCATCAGTTGCTACCATTGCCAACGCAATGGATGTGGGTGCCCCGAGTAACTTTGCCCGCATTCTGGAGTTATACAACCATTCGCATAAATCAATTTCCGGTGATATGGTTGGCTACCGATATTCCGACGAGCAAATCCGCGAAACGATGAAGCAGGTCTATGTTGAAAAAAATTATATGCTCGATCCGCATGGAGCCATTGGATATCGTGCGCTGAAAGAAAATTTAAACGCCGGTGAAGTGGGTGTTTTTCTCGAAACCGCGCACCCTGCCAAGTTTACCGAAACCGTTGAAAGTGTTTTGGGCAAAGGAACTGTTATCCTTCCTGAAAAATTGGCAGAATTTATGAAAGGCGAAAAACTTTCGATTGGACTAAGTACTGAATTTGCTGATTTTAAACAATTTTTGCTTGATAAGTAATCATAGAAAATACTTCAGGAGAAGTGATGAACTTATAAAAATCAAAAAAGCCAGTGAAAGCTGGCTTTTTTTAAGTTATTTCCTAAATTGATGTTTAAGAATTTGATCACGGGTTCGGCTTCTGAGCCTGCCGTCATCTGAGTTACGGAGCTTTAAATAATTAAAACTTGCAATAAATACAATTGCAAAAATCAGGAAAATAATTCCAATATATCTCACTGGGCTTGAAAGCATTGCAAAAAACGCAATTCCTACTATCAGCAGAACCATTCCTGCAAAAAACAGATAGTTTTTAATATTTCCCTTTTGCATTGCTCACCTCCTCCATCATTTGTTCGGTTATTTTTACGAATTAAAGAGAAAGTTTGTTCCACTCGTTTTTTGTTACAACGGAATATTTCCGTGTTTGCGTGGTAAATTTGATTTTCTCTTGTTGTGTGTCATATTCAGCGCCTGTATAATTTTATAGCGGGTATCCTGGGGCATAATAATTTCATCAATGTACCCAAGGGCCGCAGCGCGGTATGGATTTGCAAACTTTTCACGGTAGTCTTCAACAGCAGCAAGTCTTTCTTCGTCGTTAAGTTTTCCGCGGTACAAAATGTTAATGGCACCCTCAGGTCCCATTACTGCAATTTCAGCAGTTGGATAAGCAAAATTTACGTCGCCGCCAATGTGCTTGCTCGACATTACATCATAAGCGCCTCCATAGGCTTTTCGTGTTATCAGCGTGATTTTCGCCACAGTAGCTTCGGCATATGCATAAAGCAATTTTGCACCATGTTTAATGATTCCACCAAATTCCTGTCCGGTGCCGGGTAGAAATCCCGGAACATCCACCAAGGTGACGAGTGGAATATTAAAAGCATCGCAGAAACGAACAAAACGGGCGGCTTTCACCGACGAATTGATATCGAGTACACCCGCCAAATGAGCAGGCTGATTGGCGACAATCCCGATCGGTTTTCCTCCCATACGGGCAAATCCAATTACCATGTTGGCGGCATAATTTGGCTGAACTTCCAGAAAATGCTCGTCATCAATGATCTTGTGAATAATGTCTTTGATGTCGTATGGTTTGTTTGGATCAACCGGAACTACCTGATTCAATGAAATATCTGCCCTGTTTTCAGGATCGGTACAAATTTTAGCCGGTGGTTCATCCATGTTGTTCGATGGAATGAAACTTATCAACTCCCTGACCATCATTAGTGTTTGCTCTTCGTCGCTTCCCGTAAAATGAGCCACGCCACTTTTTGATGCATGGGTGATTGCTCCTCCCAATTCTTCTTTCGTTACATCTTCGTGGGTTACCGTTTTAATCACTTCAGGACCTGTCACAAACATGTGGCTGGTTTTCTCAACCATGAAAATGAAATCCGTCAATGCCGGAGAATACACTGCTCCGCCTGCACAGGCACCCATGATAGCGCTGATTTGCGGAATGACACCCGAAGAAAGTACATTGTTGTAAAATATATCGGCATAGCCTGCAAGGCTTTCAACACCTTCCTGAATTCGGGCTCCTCCTGAATCATTCAGTCCGATTAGCGGAGCACCCATTTTTATAGCCAATTCCTGAATTTTCAAAATTTTATCAGCGTTGGCACGACTTAACGTTCCACCAAATACAGTAAAATCCTGGGCAAAAACATACATCAGGCGACCGTTTATTTTTCCATAACCGGAAACTACTCCATCACCCGGTATTTTTGATTTGTCTATTCCAAAGTCGGTACCCCGGTGGGTGACCATTTTATCGATCTCATTAAAAGTACCGGGATCAAGCAGTATTGCAATTCGTTCGCGTGCAGTTTTTTTTCCTGAATTGTGTTGTTTTTCAATTCTTTCAGCGCCGCCGCCCGATTCTGCCTGTTGGTTCAGTAATTCAAACTTTTCAAATTTGGCTTTCAAATCCATTTTATATGATTTTTTCGATTTCTATTAAAACCTGATTGGCATCCACCGTGCTACCTTCAGAAACATGAATAATGGCAATTTTCCCGTCGATGGGCGATTTATATTCGCTTTCCATTTTCATTGCCGAGATTGTAATTAAGGTGTCACCTTTTTTAACTTCATCGCCAACTGAAACCGGAATTTTAACCACTTTTCCGGGCATTGGCGATATGATGTTGTTTTCAGACAAAATCTGGGCACCGCCTGTACGGTTGCGCAAATACCTCGATTCGGCATCGATTACTTCCAGATCGTACGAGTCGTAAAGTGTATAAGCAGTGTAATGCTTGGGTTTTGGTTGCGGTACCAACTCGATGTTGAACGAACGTCCGTTTGACAGAATGGAGAAAATGCCTTCATCGTTGTGCATCAAATCAACCTGGTAGATTTTGTCATCCACTTTAATTTCCAGCAGGTTTTCATACTGTTTTAATATTTCAACCGATGCTATTCGTTTGTCTAACTTAATTTCTATTGACATATTTTTGGGGGATTACAAACGTTCAAAATGCTTTTGATAGGTATATTTTTTCCATCTGTTTTTGGCCGGATACATTTCTTTGGAGGTTTGGGCAATATTCAACTGATCAAGGTATTCGATGTAAGTTGCAATAATGACCATGTCTTCACAATCTTCGGGACATTTTTTTATTTCAAGCAGAAACTCTTTATTTTTCTCAATGAAGTTGGTGTCGTAATTTCCGCTCCTGAAATCGGGAGTTTCCATGATTCTTTCCAGAAACTTGATGGTAGTTTTTACTCCGGTAATTTTGTATTCGTAAAGGGCGCGTTTCATACGTTCAATTGCCTCTGTACGGTTTTCAGCCCATACAATGAGTTTCGAGATCATCGAATCGTAATAAATCGGAATCTCATATCCTTCGTAAACATATCCGTCAGTACGGACTCCCAATCCGAGTGGCTGGGTAATATTGTAAATTTTACCGGGATTTGGCATGAAATTATTGTCGGTATCTTCGGCATAAATCCGGCATTCGATGGCATGTCCCGTTTGCCTCAATTGTTCCTGTTTAAATTTGAGCGGATGGCCTTCTGCAATCAGGATCTGCTGTTTTACAAGGTCAATTCCGGTAACACGTTCGGTAATAGGATGCTCAACCTGAAGTCGTGTATTCATTTCGAGGAAATAGAAATTCAAGTCATTGTCAACCAGAAATTCGATGGTGCCGGCACCCGTATAATTAACTGCCCTTGCAGCTTCCACTGCATATTCTCCCATTTTTTTTCTTAGTTCAGGAGTCATAAGCGGGGAAGGGGTTTCTTCGATCATTTTTTGATGGCGCCGCTGAACCGAACATTCGCGTTCGAACAAATGAAGGAAATTTCCGTGTTGATCGCCCAATATCTGAAATTCGATGTGGTGCGGCGATGTGATGTATTTTTCTACATAAACCGAATCGTTTCCAAACGACGATTTTGCTTCCGACCGTGCTGATCTGACAAGTGAGGTAATATCTTTTTCTTCAGTGATCAATCTCATTCCTTTGCCACCGCCACCTGCAGATGCTTTAACCATCACCGGAAGACCAATTTCCATGATCGTATCGATCGCTTCTTTTTCAGTTTTAACACTTTCTGTGGTTCCGGGAACAACAGGTACACCGGCTGCTATCATGGTCAAACGTGCGCTAATTTTATCGCCCATTTGTTCAATTACCTCAGGAGTAGGTCCGATAAAAATGATACCGTTTTCTGTGCATTTTCTCGAAAATGCAGCATTCTCCGATAAAAATCCATATCCTGGATGAATGGCATCCGCGTTGCATTTTTTTGCAACTTCAATTATTTTGTCGGCTTTCAGATAACTTTCTGTGGATGGTGATGGTCCTATGTGATAGGCTTCGTCGGCATAGCGCACGTGCATTGAAGTTCGGTCTGCATCTGAAAAAACTGCAACGGTTGAAATTCCCATTTCGCGGCAGGTACGCATAATTCTTACTGCAATTTCGCCACGGTTGGCAATCAGGACTTTATTGATTTTCTTCATTTAATATTTGATTATCCCTATGGATTATTGACTCAAAATTTAATTGACACGGTACGAAAACCAACAAACAGGTGAAATGTTTGCTGAGTTGGTTCCTATTTTAATAAAAAAATATCAGTTAACATATGAAGTTTAAATGATTTGTATATATTTGTTCCTCTTAAATAACTAATTATGCTATTCCGCTCTGCTGTTTGTTGTTTGTTTTTACTCTTTGGTTTATCCAATGTTTTTGCACAAAACATCGACAAATATAATCTTTCAACTGATACTGCAGTCAATCGACTGGCTGGCAATAAGCGCGTTTATTTTGCTACCCGCATTGAAAAACGTCCCAAAATTGATGGAAGATTGAACGAATCATGCTGGGAATCGGGCATTTGGTCGGGAGGCTTTACACAACAAATTCCCAATCAAGGGAAAAAACCTTCTCAGGAAACAGAAATAAAACTTTTGTACGACAATAACAATTTGTACGTTGGGTTCAAATGTTTTGATAAAGGCCCGGGAAAGATCAGGCCCATTTTAAGCCGAAGGGATGAAATGGCTGGTGATATAGCCGGAATTGCAATTGATTCATACAACGATAAGCAAACTGCTTATGAATTTAATGTAGCGGCTTCGGGCCAAAAGGTTGATCTGGTTCATTTGGGAGCCTATGATTGGGATTTTAACTGGGATGCAGTTTGGGACGGGAAAGCGCAGGTTTACGATTCAATCTGGACTTCAGAGATTCAGGTTCCTTTCAGTCAGCTTCGTTTTTCGCCTGGAGATGAACAGGTTTGGGGAATTCATGTTTGGAGGTGGATTGACCGGCTAAAAGAAGAAAGCCAGTGGAAACTGATTCCGATTGATGCCCCTGCAATGGTCTATTTGTTTGGTGAACTGAGAGGGATTGAAGGAATCAAGCCAAAGGTCAATTATGAGTTTCTGCCTTATGTGAATGCCAGATTCAGCCCGAATACCGATCTTAAAAATAAAATGAACTATGGAGTTGGTTTAAATGGAAAAGTTGGACTGAATTCAGGATTTACGCTCGATTATGCCATTAACCCGGACTTTGGGCAGATAGAAGCCGATCCTGCAGTTCTGAATTTGACTTCCTATGAAGTTTTTAACGAAGAAAAACGGCCCTTTTTTCTGGAGGGTAATACGATTCTTGATTTTTCAATTGATGACGATATGCTTTTTTACAGCCGGAGAATTGGGCATGCACCTAGTTATTTTCCTGATCTTGATGATAACCAGACTATCTCCATTTCTGATAATATTCCGATCATAAGTGCTTTAAAATTGACAGGAAAAACAAAAGAAGGATTTTCGGTGGGAGTTGTTCAAAGTTTGACTGCAAAAGAAAATGCGACTATTTATAACAGCGATTCAAAATCAAAAATGGCTGTTGAGCCGTTTACAAGTTTTATGGTTGGACGAATTAAACAATCGTATGATAAGGGTAATACTGTTTTGGGTGGAATGGTCACTTCAACTTTGCGGAATGTCAGTGATGATCATTTAAAGTTCTTATCCAATTCCGCATTATCCGGAGGAATTGATTTTCAGCACAACTGGAAAAAGCGGAAATATTTTGTAGATTTTAAAGGTTTCTTTAGCGACATAAACGGTGATACAACTGCTATAAAACGATTGCAACGTTCCTCTGTACATTATTATCAGCGAACCGATGCCGACCATATTGAATACGATTCGGAAAGAACAAGCTTGTCAGGCTGGGGAGGTTCGCTTCAAGGCGGAAAACGCAGTGGAAAACTCAGGATAATCGGTACCTTGAACTGGCGCTCCCCCGGTGTCGATTTGAACGATGTTGGCTATTTATACCAGGCCGATGTGATCAAACAAATGATTAACGTTACCTATAAAGTCAGTCAGCCCAAAGGAATTGTCAGGAGTTATTTTGTTGAAGCTGAACAGGAACACACTTGGAGTTATGACTGGGAAAATACGTTGGATCGGTATAAATTACATGGCTACCTGCAATTTAAAAACCTATGGAATGCGCACCTGAACTTTAAAAGGTACGACAATATTTATGATACCCGTGAACTTCGGGGCGGTCCTAAATTATATAAAGATGGTTACAACGACGTGGAATTATTCATTCAGTCGAATTCGGTGAAAAAACTTTTTGTTGGATTCGGGCCGAGGTTTAAATTCTATTCTGATAAAATTTCCAGTACCAATTATTTTACTGCATTGGTTAAGTGGCAATTAAACGACCGGTTCAGTGTCACTTCAAGAACTGTCTTTGATAATACAATTGATCATCACGAATACATTCGAAACACAAAATATTTGGTCGGAACCATCGACCGTAATACAATTTCATCGACACTTCGGTTCGAATACTTTATTTCGCCAGTTATTTCGCTTCAATATTATGGAAATCCTTATGCTTCAACCGGAAAATACGAAAATTTCAGGGAAGTGGCCGATGCTGATAACCGATCGCTGAATTTGCGTTACACCAATTTGCAAAGCGAACTTCAGCCTGACAATTATTATCAATTGACCAAGAATGGAGTACCGGTATCCCGCATTGAAAATCCAGATATAAAACGTCAGGAATTCAACTCCAACCTGGTTGGCAGGTGGGAATTCCGGCCCGGATCAACTTTGTATCTGGTATGGACAAATACCCGATTTGAAGAGTCCAAGCAACTGGAAGAATCAATCTGGAAAAGTTTCGGAAATATATGGAAGGTTCAGTCGCAAAATGTGTTTATGGTCAAATTCAGCTATTGGTTTTCGTTATAAATTGCTTTCTTTTGCCTGAAATTTTGAATCTACAGTTGTGACTATCTCTGATTATTTACCTGTTTACCGAAAAAATCTAACACTTGCTGTTCCCGTTATTTTAGCACAGATCGGGCAGGTTACAGTTAATCTGGCTGACAATATGATGGTTGGTCATGTTGGGACCACCGAACTTGCTGCCGCATCGTTTGCAATCAATGTTTTTCTTGTGGGAATGTTGTTTGGATTGGGCATAACCATGGGTATTACTCCTTTGGTAGGTCAGTCATTCAATTCGCAAAATCCCGGTGGAGTAGGAGGCTGGCTTAAAAATGGTATTCTGGTTCATTTTATTGCAGCAATTTTGCTTTGTTTGCTCATGTCGTCGGTCGTCTTCTTTATGGGGCGAATGGGGCAGAGCGAAGAAGTTGTAAGCGCAGCAATTCCCTATTTCCTGATTCAGGTAGCCTCACTTTTGCCCATGCTGCTTTTCTTTTCCATCAAGCAATTTTTTGAAGGGGTTGGTAATACAAAAATTGCAATGGTCATCACCATTATTGCCAATTTTGTAAATATTGGACTTAATTATGTCCTGATATTCGGGAATTTGGGGTTTCCGGCCCTCGGACTGAATGGCGCCGGTTATGCCACTTTGATTTCAAGATTAATTATGCCTGTAATTTTTCTTCTCATTATCCTGAAAAGGCCTTCGTACAGAATTTATTTAGAGTCGGCAAAAATAGCCCGATTTGAAATTCAAAAAATTAAGCGAATGCTGTCAGTCGGATTGTCTATCGGAATGCAAATGATCATCGAAATTCTTGCCTTCAGTATTGGGGCAATTATGCTTGGTTGGATCTCGAAAGAAGCGCTGGCCGGGCATCAGATTGCAATAGGGATGGCCGGAATGACCTACCTGATTTCGTTTGGTTTAGCTTCAGGAACAACCATCAGGGTGAGCCATGCCTTTGGCGATCGCGACCGGAATGAATTAAAACATGCCGTATTCGCATCGCTGCACATTGTTATTGCTTTTATGTCGCTGATGGGAATTCTCTTTGTTGTATTGCGCAATCAGCTTCCACTCTTGTTTACAAGTGATCCTGAAGTAATCAGGCTTGCGGCCGGATTGTTGATTGTTGGTGCATTTTTCCAGATATTCGACGGCGTTCAAGTTGTATTATTGGGTGCTTTGCGCGGGATGGCCGATGTCAGGATACCCATGTTTATGGCTTTTTTCTCGTACATTTTAGTTAGTTTGCCCATCAGTTATCTACTCGCATTTGTATTTAATTTTGGGTATTCCGGAGTCTGGATCGGATTTGTATTTGGACTTTCAACTGCTGCTGTCTTGTTTGGCTTCAGGTTAAAACATCAAATACATAAATTTGGAAGGTAGAATCGATGTTAATTTAAAAAGCTGGCAATTTGGATTTAATTCCGATTGCCAGCTTTTTACTTTTATAAATCTTTCGACTTCCTATTTCACGTAAGAGGCTGCTTTTAAGAAGTCATAACTTTTCCTGACGCTTACAATTGGTTCGAAATTATATCTTTCAACTTCTACGAATGAATCTTTCAACCCGTTTTTATAGGCCGTTTCATAAATAGGTTTGAAATCCAACTGTCCGCTTTCACCGATTTCTTTTTCATCTTTAATGTGCAACACAGGGAAACGGTCTGGGTATTTGGTTATATAATCTACCGCTTTGTAACCACCACGCATTACCCAATACACATCCATTTCGAAGAATACTTTTTTCGGATCAGTATTTTTTATCATGTAATCATACTTGATTTCACCTTCCAGTTTTTCAAATTCACCCGCATGATTATGGTATCCAAACTGAACTTTTGCTGCGGAAGTAATTTCGCCGATTGCATTGTAGAAATCGCACCACACTTTTAATTCATCCAATGTTTTAATCCCTGGCATACTGGGTTTTACAATGAATTTACAACCGGCTTCAAGGTGGTCTTCGAGTGCTTTTTTCCACCAATCCAATGCTGCTGTATGAGTTTCTTTGGTGTAATTCGGGCCTCCCAAATGGGCGCTGGTCATTTTCATACCAAGACCTTTAACTACTTTTTTAAATTCTGAAGGAGTCATTCCGTAGATTTTTCCATCGGCATAATTCGCTGTTTCCAGTGTTGTAAATCCAATATCTGAAACCAGTTTCATGGTTCCCAACGCATCAGCTTTCATGGCGTCGCGCAATGAATAGAGCTGTAATCCAATGTTTTTCTTTCCTTTTGCCTGAAGTACGGAAGCCTGAAGCACGCTGGTTCCTACCATCGTTCCGGCAACCAATAACGAACTGGTTTTAAGAAAATCTCTTCTGTTTGTCATTTTTTTATGGTTTAAAATGGTTTATGTGTATCGTAAAAAATCTGATCAAAAATAGCGAAACGAATTAAACAGTTAACCTATTCTTTAAATTATATAACTGCTATGCTGTTTTTGTTGATCGGTTATTTTGCCTTACTTACCTTGTCAACCAGATAAACGATTGACTGGTGTGTTATTCCGCTGTTTTGGGTTAGCCCGATTTCGCAGGTTCGGCTGGTTGAATAACCTTTTTTTATAGAACCCGGCAATTGATTCTTCAAATCCCGAAGGCCGTGAGCGTTCAGTTCAGGATAAGAAAAGCCACGGTCGCCCGCAAATCCGCAGCAATTGGTTTCCGGAACAACAACTTTTGTCGCGCACATTTCGGCCAATTGCACAAGCTGATCCTCCAATCCCATTTTTTTCATGCTACACACCGGAAATACCGTAATCGCTTCATTCATCGGCGTAATCTCAAGATTTGGAATCAGGTATTCCATGATTAATCCGACCGGTTCGTATAGTTTTATGCGCGGTTCCATGTTTTCTTTCATTGTGTAAAGGCACGGGCTCATATCGCACACAATCGGGTAAGCGCCTTGTTTGCTGGCAACCCAGAGTGCATCTTCCAGTTCTTTCGATTTTTTCAAGCCTGCTTCTTTAAAACCTTTGCTCGAAAAGGCCATGCCGCAGCACAAATCGTTCATTCGCTCCGGAAAAATAACTTCAAATCCGGCTTTTTCGATGAGTTGTTGCATTTTATCTGTTAGCTGAACTTCCGAATCGTATCCTTTCGATGTTCCCATCGACCGGTTAATGCATGAAGGAAAATAGACAACCTTCTTCGGATTGTCGGATATTTCAGGATTTACATTTATTTTTTTAGCGCCTGATGGCATTGAGGCGGTCCACAGCGGAATCCGGTTGCCTGATAATTTTCTCATTCCTCCTGAAATATTTTTCATCAGTCGGGTTCCCAATATGGTGTGAAACAAGTTGACCA
>CAMDGL010000087.1 GCA_945897845.1 Chitinophaga pinensis
TGGGAGATAGAACCTCCACCACGCACCCGAATCGAAATTTCCGCGTCAGGACGACCGTCCTGAGAAGTTACATTCACACCCGGAAGACGTCCTTGTAACGCCATTGCCACATTGGCAACAGGAATGGACGAAAGTTGTTCTCCGGAAACTGAAGCAACTGACCCAGTCACATCCCGCTTTTTCATTGTTCCGTAACCAACGGCCACCACTTCTTCTATTTCGAGGGTACTGCTGGCCAATTGCACATTAATTACTGTTTGAGCGTTAATTTTTACTTCCCTGGTGTCGAAACCAATAAAAGAGAATGTAAGTACATCCTTCTGAACATCGGTCGGAACAATGGAGTAAGTTCCATCGCTATTAGTTATCACACCATTTGTTGTTCCTTTCACAACAACGTTTACGCCCGGAATGGGCGTGTTTGTCTCATCAACCACTTTACCTGTTACTTTTTGGGCGTACAATTGGGAGCCCGCCAAAATAACCATCAGTGATAAAAGGCAAACCTTTTTCAGAAAACTTTGCTTCATTTTCATCATAGAGAATTGTTAAGTTTGAGTATTTGTATTTATTAATTCATATTATATTCAAGTGAAGCCATGATAAATGGCCCTACTCCTTTAGGATCATTGTCGCGCACCGGTTCATGAATGTAATATTCGTAACTCCCGTCGCGGTATGGATTTCCACCCAAACCAGCTACCGAGCAGCATTTGGTCAGATTAATGGTTCCGTCACCATTGTCTTTAATGAGGTTTTCAACAATCCCGTTGTAAGCTTTGGTTGCAACAATCATGTAATCAGCACTTATATAACCCTTCCTGACTGCTTTTAGCAGCGAGTAGGTAAACATTGACGAAGCGGTTGCTTCCAAGTAGTTTCCTTCGCGCGAGCCCTGATCGAGTACCTGGTACCACAGTCCTGTTTTGGGATCCTGATATTTTTTGATTCCACTTGTAACCTGGTTCAGAATATCCAGAATCTGAGCCCTTCCTGGATGTTCCTGCGGAATAAAATCCAGCACATCCACCAGTGCCATGGCATACCATCCCATTGCACGACCCCAGTAATGAGGCGAACAACCGGTTATCGAATCAGCCCACGCCTGTTCTTTGCTTTCGTCCCAGCCATGATAATTCAGACCGGTTTCGTTGTTATAGGTGTATTTGTGAACCAGAATAAATTGGTTCACTACATCGTTGAAAAGTTCAGGTTCGTTAAAATATTGGGCATACTGGGCATAAAATGGAGCGCCCATATATAAACCGTCCAACCACATTTGGTGCGGATAGCGTTTTTTGTGCCAGAAACCGCCTTCAGAAGTGCGTGGATGGGTTTTAAACTGTTCGCGCAGATGATGAATCGCTTTCAAGTAGCGTTCATCTTTGGTCCTGGCATAAATATCGAAAAGAAATTTTCCGGAGTTAACAGCATCGATATTATAATCTTCCAGATCGTAATTGCTGATATTTCCATCCTGATCAATGAATTTATCAGCATAAGTTTTGGCATAATTGTAATAAGTTTCATTGCCATTTTCATTCCATACTTTAATCATGGAATGGGCAATTAAACCCTGAGTATAATTCCAAACAGGTTTTGGATTAAAATCAACTGTCCATGGTTCTGGAAAGTGTTTGATTTCTGAGTTGGCCATTTTCACAGCCATTTCAAGCCCGTTCGCTGGTGTATTTTTACTTGCGATAGAACATGACTGGAGAATGATTAGCAATCCGGCAACAAACATTAATTTTCTTTTCATTTTTTATAGGTTAAGAATCTCATTTATTCAAATTACCAACACAATTCACAAACTCGAAATAATTAATAAAGTAAGAATCGTCGAAATGACAATCGTTAAAAAGACGATTGTCCAGGAAACCCCTTTGAGTTTTTTAATCATTTTTACCATGCAGCGCGCTGTTGACAATTGTTGTGTAAATTTATGCTAAAGCTCAGTTACAGGCCAGTAAATTCATATCAGGAAGGAAGGACAGACGTACCACCGGCGGGCGATATTTCCCAAATAGCGGGAGTTACTAACACTCTCATTTTCGATGACTAATTGTATAATACTAATATACAGCACAATAAACCCTACCAACCCAAATTTCTGTTGTTACCTGAATATTAAAAAATTCTAAATTAATTTACAGGTATTTCATACTCTTGAACTGGTCTGATTTATCTCCCAAAGAGGCTGGTTATTTTTCCTGAAACATTTTTCATTATTGGATCGTAGCTTACCATACAATAATGTAATACCAATTATTATGAAAAAAATATTGATTGCATTGGATTATAACAAGAGCGCACAAGAAGTAGCCGAGATTGGTTATTCATTGGCTAAGTCGATGAATGCGGAAGCAATTTTGTTTCATGCAATAACAGAAGTGGCCGATTATTCAGCATTTCAATACGGTCCGGTCATGGGATTTCCAGGTTATATTGATCCTGATTTTCGAGGAACAAATGACACGACCGAACTTAAAAACAAATCGCTCAGTTATCTTGATCAGATAAAAAAGCACCTGGGCGATAAAAAAATAAAAATGGAAGTAGCTGAGGGAAAGGCCGCCGATACTATTTTATACGCTGCTAATGAGATGAAAGCGGATATTATCGTTATTGGATCGCATAGCAAAATATGGATTGAAAAAATTTTGGTGGGAAGCGTCACCGAAGAAGTTTTGCGCGATTCAACCATACCAATGTTCATCATCCCTGTAAGAGAAAAATAGTGTTGGTTTGTGGACAATTCAAATTTCAGGAGAAAATTTCAGCTAAAACCAGACATCATGTAACCGCATGTTTGTCCACATATTCACTTGCACTCATTCCGAATTCCTGTTTAAAGCATTTACGGAAATGTGACAAATCTTTAAATCCAACAGCATAAGCGACTTCCGAAACATTCAGTTTTTTCTGCACGAGCATTTGGGCGGCTCTTTTCAGGCGAATATTCCTTACAAATTCTTTTACTGTCATTTCGGTAAGTGCATCAAGTTTTCGGTACAACTGCATCCGGCTAACGCCAATTTCAGAAGCAAACCGTTCGATGTCCAAATCAGGATCGCCAATATTTTTTTCAACTACATCGATGGCCTTTTGCAGGAACCGTTCGTCGGGCGAGCTCAGTACGATATTTCGGGGCTGAAGCATAATTTCACCGGTATATTTTTGTTTCAGCGACTGGCGAACAGACAGAATATTTTCAACTTTTGTTTGCAAAATTACCAAATCAAAAGGTTTTGTAATATAATCGTCGGCGCCGTAACTCAGTCCCTCAATTTCGTGTTCGCGCGAGCCGAGCGCTGTGAGCAGCAAAATCGGAATATGAGAAGTACGTTCGTCTTTCCTTATTTTCCTGCAAAATTCGAATCCGTCCATATCGGGCATCATTACATCGCTGATAATGATATCGGGGATGGTTTTCAATGCCACGTCCCACCCTTCCAGGCCGTTCCCGGCTTCCAGAACCTGATAAGCGGAAGAAAAATGTGATTTGACAAAATAACGTACATCGGCATTGTCGTCAACCAAAAGCATAATTTTTTGTCCAGCAATGATTTGTTCGCCAAAATGATCGTCGGCCAATTGAACGACCTGATCCTTTGGGTCTTTTTTTGCATCCTGAATGTATCCTGCCGAATCGGCATGTGTCATTTCCTTAAAAGGAAGCTGAACGGTAAACTTCGATCCTTTTCCAGACTTGCTAACCACAAATATTTTCCCGTTGTGCAATTTGACAAGTTCCTTTGTCAGGGCAAGTCCAATTCCTGTCCCAGACTGTTTTCCATGCTCATCAACCTGGAAAAACCGGGTAAATATTTTTTCCAGATTCGATTCTGAAATCCCGATACCGGTATCTTTCACCGTGATTTCAACAATTCGTTTTTCTGCCGAATCGCCCATTTGTTCTGTTTCATCTGAATCGAACACGAGCGAAAGATTGACCGCTATTTTTCCTCCCTTTCCGGTAAATTTGAAGGCATTCGAAAGCAGGTTGTTCATGATTTTTGCAACCTTGTCGGCATCAAAACTGGTAATAATCTCCTTTTTGAGTGTATTGAATTTTAACTCAATCTCCTTTTCTTCAGCATATTTACCAAACGAATTAACAATTTCCGAAATATAAGAAACCAAATCTCCGCGCGATAGATTTAATTTCAGGTTACCTGTTTCCATTTTCCTGAAATCAAGTAACTGGTTTATCAACTGATGCAATTGGCTGGCATTTCGGTGCATCACCTCAAGATGACCTTTAATTTCAGGTTCAGGAATGGTATTGTTCCTTAATTTTTCAAGCGGACCAAGAATGAGCGTAAGCGGTGTGCGGATTTCGTGCGAAATATTGGTATAAAAACGCAATTTCATCATGTCAAGTTCATGAATTTTTTTCGTATTCATGCGTTCAAGAACCAGGTCGTTCTTTAATTTTTCCTTGTTCACCAGAAAAACAATCAGCAAGTAAATTAGTCCGAAAACAGTAATAAAAATAAAGAGCCGAAACCACCATGTTTCCCAGTATGGAGGCAATACGGTTATAATCAGGTCGGATCCCGGACTGCTTTCCAGACGGTCGATCGAAACGGTTTTTACACGGAAAGTATATTCACCCGGATCGAGGTTGGTGTATGTTGAAGAACGGATGGACGAAGGTTCGTTCCAATCTTTGTCAAATCCCTCCAGAAAATAGGAATATTGCAGGCCGAGACTGTTGGCATAATCGAAGGATGCAAAATCGAGCGTAATAGAATTCTGATTGTACTTCAGCTTTATCCTTTCAGTTTCAGAAATGCTTTTGGTTAAAATATCCTTTTTATGGTCACCTATTTTTACTGTTTTATTGAATATTTTCAGGTCGGTAAGTACAATAGGAGCAAAATAGTCGCCTGATTTAATTTTGGTGGGATTAAAAATATTAAAGCCTGAAATACCTCCGAAAAGCAATTCGCCACTGGGTGTTTTATAAGCTGCTCCATAGGTAAACTGATTGTTCTGGAAACCATTTTTCAATGAATAATTATGAAACCGCTCTGTCTCCGGATCAAACTTTGACAAACCGTTGGTGGTGCTGATCCATAAAAAGTGCTCATCATCTTCAAGTATTGCAAGTGTCTGATTGTTGGCCAATCCATTTTTTTCATTGTAATACTTTATAATTCCCTTTTCTTTCGAATAAAGTGCAATCCCTTTGTTCAGCGTAGCCAGCCAAAAACGTTTTTTTGAATCCTGAAGCATGTACCGGGTTGTTTCATTTACCCTGATAACTTCCTTGTTTTGGGGATTATAAATAATGAGATCGTCGGATCCAATCCACAAATACCCGTCATTGTCTTCGGAAAGCCAATTCACATATTCGCCGTCAACCAGATTTCCGTAATGAATAAACGCATTCGTTAACGGATCAAACTTATCCAGCCCGCTGCCGGTACCAGCCCAAATATTATTTTTGCTATCGTGAAGTAAAGCCCAAACACGATTGTCGGAAAGACTTGCCGGATCATTCGGACTATTCACATAATGCCTGAAAGTTCCGGTTTGCAGGTCCATAACATCAATTCCACCTAAAAAAGTACCGATCCAAAGATTGTTTTTGCCATCATCGAGCAACGCTTTGATACAGTTTCGGGACAATGAATTCGGATTCCCTTTTTGTGGAAGAAGGTATCTGAAACGACCCGTTTTTCGGTTCAGAATATTGATTCCACCACTTTCAGTTCCGGCCCATATATCGCCTTTGCGATCCATCCAAAAAGCAAAAATCTCGCTGCTGTTCAAATACCGGTCGTCGCCAGGCATTGATTTATATCCCTGAATATTCTGCCTTTCTTCAATCAAAAAGTTGATTCCGTTGCGGGTACCAATCCAAACATCACCTTTCAGATCATGTAAAATATACTGTATCGAATTATTTACCAGACTTTTGGGTTCTCTTTCATCGTGATAATAAAAAGCGGTAACACCCTTATTTCTTTCATAAATGTACAATCCGCCCCTCGTACCAATCCAGTATTTTCCGTTGCGGTCTTTTGCAATTGCTCTGACCGTCAGGCTCCGGTCGTTGTTTCCATCCAATACAACCTGCTTTATTTCAAGGGTTTTCGGGTTAACCGTGTAAAGACCATTGGCGTATGTCCCAATCCACATAGTCCCATCATCATCTTTGTAAATGAACCATATTTCCTGATTAGAAGACAGCTTTTGCGGAAGATTAATTTTCTGAACCTGATTGTTTTGCTGATTGTAAACAAACAGTCCATTGTTCGTTCCCAACCATATTTTTCCTGACTGATCAGTTTGCATCACCCTGAAATATTCAGCAAAGTTAGCCTTGGTTGAAGGTTTAATTTGGATAAGGTTGGATTCATTTTCCATCCTAAAAAGTTGCGTTTCGGTTCCAACATACATATTTCCCGATAAATCTTCATGCACCGAAGTAACTGAGGCGTCACGCAAAACAGCCTGATTTCCAGAATAAAAAAGATGCTGAAAATTTTCCTTTTCGCGGTTAAATTTGTTGAGTCCGCCATTTTCGGTACCCACCCAAAGCTGGCCTTTACCGTCTTCAAAAATAGTTCGTACCAGGTTGCCTTTCAAGCTGGTAGAATCTTCAATTTCATTCTTGAAAACGGTAAATTTATAGCCATCGAACCGGCAAACACCCTGCGAAGTGCCAAACCACATCCAACCTTTTTTGTCTTGTAAAATGCAATGAATCTGATTATTCGAGAGGCCGTGTTCCTGAGAGTAGAAATCGAAATTCAGGTTATTGACCGCATCAAATGCAGATGAACTTGCCGAGTTGAGAAAGAGTAACAAAGAAAACAGCAGAAACACATTTTTTTTGCATTTCCTTGCTAATAAGGCGACTTTGCCAGTGCTAGTGTTTTTCTCAGCGATCATAATTTTAAATGCTTTCACGGTCAGCTAAATTACAATCTTTTGTCTGATTTGATTTTAATGACCCAAAATTACTTTTGGCTTGTTCCGAAAGTTCCGTAATTTAAAATGTCGTAATTACGCTCGTATGCTGTTACAAACAAACCTGAATTCATGAAACCTCCAATTGGAGCTACTTTCCTGAAATTAAAAACAGTCTGTGTCAATTCCATGGGATAATCGGGCAAACAGGCTCTGAAGTCTTTTCCGTAATGAAAAAGTGCACTTAAAAAATAGTAGGAAACATCATATCCCTGGTGGCTAAACTGACTGGGTTCGGTCGAAAACGTTGATCGGTACTGACTGATAAACCTTCGAACCAACGGTTTGTTATAATCAATAAAAGTGGGCGATAAATAGCGCAACCTGATATGGTGGTAATTTTCAGTCTGAATACTTTTCAACTTGGTCAGGTTGGAAGTTCCGATTAAAACCACATTGTAATTTTCAGCAATGGCATTCAGATTGGTTACTGCAACGCTCACTTGCGCTTCATTGTCGGTCGGGATCATAAAAACATTCTCGCCGGTTTCGTCCAAAAGCGGTTTTACCGCATTCAGTCCCTGATTTTGAAAACTGTATTCGTGAAATAAATTTCCGGGAATATTTGAAGTTTGCCGTACTGCAAAAAGTTTTGCCTTGCCCAATTCTGCCAGTTTTGCTTCCTGTGAATTTGAACCACCACTCATTGGCAACAGTACAAAATTTTTATTTCTGAATTCGTCTGCAAAATATTCGGCAGTCTGTTCAAGCTGGAATTCACGCGTTGGATTTACCTTAAAATACCACGAATTGTTATTCTCAAAATTACCGTTTGGCGCCAACGGAGAAATCATCGGGATCCGGTTTTTTGCAGCAAATGCAGCCACCGACGCCTGTACTTCAGGATGCACCGGACCAATTATCAGATCCAATCCGAGAAATAAATCCATCTGCAGCAATGCATTGATCATATTTTGATTGGTGGCATCAAAAACGTACAATTCAACGTTCATGCCTTCTTGCTGAAGACTATCGATTGCTAAAAGCGCACCTTCATAAAATTCCAGAAAACTCTCGGCCCGCGGATCAATTTTAGCTATGGATTTCAGCGCAAGTGTATCTGTTATACCATTATTTAACTGACTGCCTAGTTTGCCTACTTCAATTTTACTGAGAAGCATCCCCTTATTCAGATCATTTGGATTAACCGATTCGTTTCCCTGAAGATAAAATGGCAATAGCAGCGCAGCTTTGTATGTTTTTGTATTTCTGCCTGTTATCGGATTACAACCTGTAATTTCCGTTTCTGTTTCAACTTGAGCAACAATGCTCACTTCAGGTTTTGGAACAACTTCAACCTTGTTTAAAACCTTTTTCTTTTCCGGAATTTTCAACCTTGAACCAGTCTGCAATCCATTCTGAAGTGAAGGATTCAGGCGGATTAATTCTTCCCTTGAAACCGAATATTTCTGCTCAAGCGAATACAATGTTTCGCCCGCTACCACTGTGTGAAACCTGTATTCTGCTCCTGAACCGGCATTTGCAGATGATTGCAGATTTTCGTTTAAATTGACTTTTTGTTCCGGGGCTTCACCTGAATTATCAACTGGCACCGGAATCTTTAAAACCTGCCCCTCATTCAATCCACTGCTGATTTCAGGATTATACCTTATCAGTTCGTTGGCAGTTATGCCGTATTGTTTTGAGATGGAGAAGATGGTTTGCTTCCTGGTTACCTTGTGGTAATAATATTCCGGCTCTGTAGCAACCTCGTTAACTGACTTCGGTTCCGGTTTTGGAGCTGCAATTTCCTGCTTAACTGGAATTTTTACGGTTGATCCTGATTTCAGAACGGCGGTCAAACCTGGGTTTGCTGCATTTATTTCATCTTGTGTAACCTTGTATTTCAGGCATAAACTATAAACAGTTTCACCCTTTGTTACTGAATGCAACAGATATGTTTTTCCCGAAATTTCAACTTTCTCCTGAGCAAATCCAGGTTGAACATTCAGAAAAAGCAAAGTGAAAAGTAATATTGTGATAAATAACTTCATGGTTCCAACAAAAATTTAATCCTGATTAAAAGTAAAACAATTGTTTGCCATTTTCTAAAAAGCTTTCTCTCCGAAATATTTCATAAACTGAACCCGTTCCCAGGCTTGTGCCGAAGAAGCAGTCTGGCTTAGCGATCCTTTGAAATCCGACAATGAAGTATATCCTTTCTGGTCCATCCAGTTAGAAATTCCGTTGTTCATCCGGGTGATGGCTTCCGGGCCTTCCTTGTATAATACCGACGCGATCTGAACTGCTGAAGCTCCTGCAAGTAAAAACTTCAAAGCAGTTTCAACAGTATGAATTCCGGTTGTTGCAGCAATATCACAATCAACTTTGCCCGATAAAATACCGATCCAACGCAATGGCAAATAGTAATCATTCGGGGAACTCAGCACATCAGCAGCAATAATTTTCTGGTTATTTACATCAATATCAGGAGTGTAGAAACGATTAAAAACGGTAATTCCGGCAATTCCTGAACTTGCCAATTTCTGCACAGTAGAAGCCAGATTCGAAAAATAATGACTTATTTTAATGCTTACAGGAATTTTGACAACCTGTAAAACCTTGCTAACGGTTTCAAAATAAAACTGCTCGTTTGCTGATGGCATTTTATTAAAATCCGATGGACTTACAAACATATTCAACTCAAGGGCATCGGCCCCGGCTTCTTCCAGTTTTCGTGCAAAAAGTGTCCATTCGCCCGAACTGACGCAATTGATGCTGGCAACTATCGGCACAGTGGTTTTTGCTTTGACTTCAGCAATCAGTTTGAGGTATTTACTGATTTTCTCCTGCTTGATTACGTAGTCGAAATAGTCGAGGTATTCAGAATCCGAATGCAAATCGTCTCTCAAACTCAGTTCTTCCTGCAATTCGTGGTAAATTTCCTCTTCGAAAATTGATTTCAAAACTACGGCTCCTGCTCCAGCTTCGGCCAGCTTTATAACTTGTTCTGCATTGCCGGTCATGCTGCTACTTGCTGCAATTACCGGGCTATTTAAATTGAGTCCGAAAAATCGGGTGGTTATATTTGCCATGATTTAATTATTTACAATTTAATGATTTACGATTGACGATTAACCATCTAACCATTCAGACAACAAATAGTAAATGGTAAATGAACAAATGGTCAATTATTTTCTCAGTTTTTCCTGAAGGTATTGATCCATTGAGGCGGCAGCTTTCCGGCCATCGCCCATTGCAAGTATAACGGTTGCACCGCCCCTTACAATATCTCCGCCGGCAAATAACTCCGGAATTGAACTTTGCATGGTTTCCTCGTTCACAACAATGGTTCCCCATTTGGTAACTTTCAGGTCTTTTACTTCGGAAGGAATGAGCGGATTTGGAGAAACTCCAACAGCCACCACGACCAGATCAACCGGGATATCGTATTCAGAACCTTCGATCACCACCGGACGACGACGACCGGAAGCATCCGGTTCACCAAGTTCCATCCGTTGGATGCGCATCCGGTTCACTTTGCCTTTTTCGTCGGCAAAGTACTCCACCGGATTGGCCAGATTGAGAAATTCGATGCCTTCTTCTTCGGCATGATGAACCTCTTCGACACGGGCAGGCATTTCGTCACGCGAGCGACGGTAAATGATCATTGCACGTTCGGCACCCAAACGTTTGGCAGTACGAACCGAATCCATTGCAGTATTTCCGCCACCAATAACAGCCACATTTTTACCTTTAATAATAGGTGTATCAAAATCGTCGCTGGCCGCATTCATCAGGTTAACGCGGGTCAGGTATTCATTTGACGAGAGAATTCCATTGTAGTTTTCGCCCGGAATATTCATAAAACGGGGAAGTCCGGCACCCGAGGCAACAAAAAAGGCTTCAATCCCTTCTTCTTTCAGATCGTCGAAGCTGGCGGTTTTGCCGACAATAAAATTCCTGACAAACTTAACTCCCATTTTTTCAAGGTTGGCAAGTTCGACATCAACGATTTTATTCGGAAGCCTGAATTCAGGAATACCATATTTTAACACGCCGCCAATTTCGTGTAATGCCTCAAAAACGGTCACGTCATAACCAAATTTAATCATGTCTCCTGCAAACGAAAGAGATGCAGGCCCCGAACCAATGGCAGCTACCTTTATTCCGTTTGGAGCGGCAACTTCAGGAACCGACATTGAGCCACTTTCTCGCTCGTAATCGGCTGCAAAACGTTCGAGATGGCCAATTGCCACCGGATCTTTCTTTAACTTTTGGGTATAAAAACAAGTTGCTTCGCACTGTTTTTCCTGTGGGCAAACACGTCCGCAAACTGCCGGAAGCGCCGAAGTTTCTTTGAGCGTTTTTGCCGCTTCCAGAAAGCTGCCCTGCTCAATGTATTTTATAAACTTTGGAATATTGATACTCACCGGGCAGCCATCGATACAGGTTGGATTCGGGCAATCCAAACATCTGGAAGCTTCGGCAACTGCTTGTTTTTCTGTCAGGCCGGTATTTACTTCCCTGTCCTGATATCGGATTCGTACAAAAGGATCCAACTCCGGCATTTGGTTGCGGGTTTTTGCTGTACGGTCTTTGTTGGCTATTTTCTTTCTCAGTTCGACACGCCATTCTTTTTCGCGCTCAATCAGAAGATATTCTTTTTTTGTGGTCATTTTTCAGTGTTTAATTGAATTACAAATACCGTTCGCTAGCTAATTTTTCTTCGTCGG
>CAMDGL010000088.1 GCA_945897845.1 Chitinophaga pinensis
GAACGATCGTTTACTGATTCTTCAACCGCTTGCATTCCGATAAATGAGAAAACAAGGGTTGATTTCCCGGATGCCACTTTTATGGAAAATTTTCCATTTGTATCGGTTAGTACTCCGTTGCCAGTTCCTTTTTCTGAAATTGTTACACCTGGTAGCCCAAGTCCGTCAGATTCGGATACAACGGTTCCGGATACCGATTGCTGTGCAATTGCACTTCCCAAAAGCGCAAAACACATTACAGTCAATAATAAAACCTTTCGCATAAGTTTAATTTTTTGATAAAAGATTAAAAATTAGTCACACTTTAATTAATATAGAAATAGTCATTCAAAATGCATTTCAGAAAAAACCTTCTGAAATACCATTTCTGAAGTTCCAAGTAGAGCCGATTGATCGCCTAAATCAGAAACAATTACAGTTGTGTTTCCTGAAATTTTCTCAAGACAGAGGCGGTTTAATGATTGCTGGATGGGTGATAAAACAAATTGTCTGGCTTTTGAAAGTGGGCCGCTTAAAACAATGACTTCCGGATTGAGTAACTGAATAATGTATGAAAGACCTTTACCCATTGCCTTTCCGATATCATTCAGGATAGAGATACAGAATTCATCTCCTTGTCTGGCTGCATTAATGACATCTTCGGGGGTAACCTTTTCAGAATGATCTTTAAACTGGTTTATCAGTGAAGAAATTTGGTTATCCGCAAATCCTTGGTTCACTGCTTTCATTACCGCATTGGATGAAGCAATTGTTTCGAGGCATCCACGTTTTCCGCAAATGCACAAATCGCCGTTTTCGACCATCGGAATGTGCGACAATTCACCGGCAAATCCTTTGTTCCCGCTGTATAACTGGCCGTTTACGAATATGCCAAGTCCAAGTCCCCAGCTCCAGTGAATAACGATCGCATCTTTATAACCTTTGGCAGCTCCAAAATGAAACTCCCCATAAGCATGCATTCTGGCATCATTGTCGATATACAATAGCTTGTCGAACCGATGCTTCAGATCGCGTCCGATATTTTGATGTTTTTTGTCTTTAATTGTATAATTGATCCCTGCTTTAGAATCAATTAAACCTGGCATGTCAACACCCAGACCGTAAACTTTTTCGTTGGAAATTTGGTTTTCAGACATTAGTTTTTGAGCAGCCTGAAATAATTTTTCGACCAGATCAGGATCGTCAATATTGGTATCGATCGTTAATACTGGAGTAACAAATTTATTGTAGCAATCGCAAATTACCATATTAGCATTGAAACGGCCAAAATCACACGAGATTACATAGAAACGATCTTCAGGCAAACCGAATAAATTAGGTTTACGTCCTCCGCTCGATTCGCCAATTCCAATATTTTTGATATATCCCTGAGCCATCAAATCATTCAACAACAATATGCAGGTTGGCAAACTAATTTTTAACCATTTACTTATTTCTGGAGCAGAAGAGTTCCCGGTTGAGTGAAGCAAACTAAGAATTCTTTTTTTCTGCCTGATTTTATTCAAATCGGAAGCCGAGAAGTTTTGGGATTTTGGTTCATTAATTTGTGTCATAACTTCTTCCTTTACAAAAAACAAAGTAAATGATATCAATAACTGAAACAAAGATACTTAAATATTTTATAAAGTATTGCTTTTTTATTAATATTTTGAAATACTTTATAACATATTTTAACAATTGGCTGTGCTTTAACAAAATAGAAGACTTGATTGTCTTAATTTGCATCTGAAATCGAAGGAATTTCACACAGCAACTATTAAGAAATGATGATATACCAATCCTATGTAATCACATTGATTAATTTGCGTGCAATAAAAAATAGCAGGTTTGAATCATTTATTTCTGATTCAAACCTGCTATTTTCCAACAATAAAAGTAAAATAAACCTAATTGTCCGGATTCATTGGATTTACATAGCTAATCCTCGTGTTTCTTTCAAAATCATAAAGTGTCAGAATTCTCAATCTATAGAAGGCTAACCAATAGGTTTGAAGTGACCGGATGTAATCGCGTTTGGCATCTTCGCGTTCTGCAAGTGAAATATTTAAATCAGTGATACTAATTTCTCCATTCTGAAATTGTTTTAAGGCAATCTGGTAGCCGTTTTCCGAAACCTTATCAGCTTCTTTGGCAGTCGTCAGCTGATCTTTCATCAAACTGAACTGCTCAACCTGTACCACGATGCTTCGCTCAAAATCTTCCCGGTCTTTCTCCACATCATAAATAACAAGGTCGCGCTGCGATTCTGCCAGTTTAACTGCTGAAGCCGACTGTCCCCAATCCAGTATCGGAATACTCAAGGCAAGTTTCAAGGTTTGCTGACGTTCCGGCTGATCATAAACGCCTGCCATGGTTTCAGCGCTGTTCGACAATCCGTAGCTTCCCTGAAGCGTTGCACTTAATCCGGTGCTGCGTTTGGCATTCAGTAAATCACGGTCAGCAACAATTAGCCTGCGTTTATATTCCGAACCTTCTTTTCGGTTAAATTTGGCCTCTTCCAATGCTTTTTTTAAATTGATTTCAAACAAGGTAATATTTAGCGGCATTTCCAGTTCAATTTTCTGATCCTGTGGAATTCCAACATATGATTTTAATTCAAAATCAGCATTTTTTAAATCCATACTGGCCTGATTCAGTGCTTTCTGTGCATTCAAAACAGCCAGTTCGTTACGTGCGAAATTATTGTCTGAAATTGTTCCAAGGTCTTTTTTTGTTTGGGCAATTTTCAGGTTGTTATTGCTGTTTTTCAGGTTACTTTCAGCAAGTTTATAATTGGTTTGCACCATTAAATACGTGAAAAACCGGTAAACTGTGTTCAGCGAAATCTCTTCAATGGATTGAATGAAATATTTTTGGGCTTCATCGTATATCAGCGGTTCCGTTTTTTGCTGCCATTTCATCCAGTTGATTGAAAAAATTGGTTGGGTAAATCCAATGGAAAACGGACTTCCGGAGAAACGAACAATGTCTTTGTTGTAATCCTGAAACCTGTATGCAGAAGTGGATGCATAAACATAGGTTCCGGTGAGCGGAATGGACTGATTGAGCGAAAGTCGGGCTGAGGTGGCGAGGTTGGTAACCTGTTTGAATTCCAGACTGCCATCGGGCTGTGTCACGCCAATGGTTGATTTTGTAAAATCAGGTAGATTGCCTGAAACCACCAATTGCGGTCGATATTGAGTTTTGAAATTTTTCCATCGCCAGTAATAGTTCTCGTTTCGGTTCTGTGCGTATTTTACAGCTGAAGATTGCTCAATTGCCAAAGAAACAATATCTTGCAGATCGAGTCCGTAGCCAGTCATATCCTGGGCATGGACACTCACAAAAGGAATCATTAAAAGCCATAGGAAGATCCCGTTCAAACTCAATATTTTATTTAATTGCTTCATCTAATTATTCGTCTCAGTTTTTTTTGTTTTCATACGAAAAGGCGAATCAGAAATTATTACTTTTTCACCTTCACTTAGGCCGGAAATTACTTCCTGATAATCAGCTCCTTTCATGCCGAAATGTACTGTCCGTGGTACTCTGTTTCCAGAATCAAGTACAAAAACAGTTTGTTCGGCGTCGGCTTTGAAATTGTTGTTCGCTGTAATGCGCAAAACTTCAGTCTTGATCGATTTTAAAACCTGAAGTTGAATGGATTGATTAGGAATCAGCTTAGGATTATTACTGTGCTCAAGGTGAACGTTGAATTGAATTTTGTTTTCGGAAACAGTCGGTGTAACATTTCCGATTGATCCAATCATTCTTTCATTTTCGGCCAGTGCAAAAACGGGGTTCCCTGTTTTTACATATTCAGCGAATTGTTCATCAATTAATCCTTTGATTTTGAAAGTTGTAAGGTCTGACATTGTAATCAACATCTTGTCGCCTCCAACTTTTTCACCTTCTTTTCCTGAAACCGAAAGAATAATTCCGTTTGATGGCGCTTTGATTTTTAGCTTGCCAAGCATTTCAATTTTATCGGCAAGTTGTTTTTTCTGAATTTCAATTTGCAAATTCAGGCCATTTTCTTCGGTTTTCATTTGTTTTAACCGGATGGCATTTTTTTTCAGCACCATGTCCAGGTCTTTTTCTGCCAGCACAAGGTTCTGTTTGGTCTCGTCCAATTTAGCCGACGAAATACCTCCAACACTCAGCAATTGCTCTTCATCAGCCAACTGGGCCTTGATAGACGTAATTCTCAATTTCTTTACTTCAACGTTGTAATCCAGATCGATACGGGCCATTTGTCCTTCCAGTCTCGATCTTTCAAGCGAATTGGATTTTACTTCCAACTGATCAGTGATTTGATCGATTTCATCACGTGTTGGTTTGTTGTCAAGTTCAATGATTACTTCGCCTTGTTTCACCCGGCTGCCCGGTTCCTTGTATATTTTTTCAATGATGCTGTTGTTCGGGCTAAGCAATATTACCTCATTCTCAGGCTCAACAACTCCTGTAGCTTCGATTGGAATAAATACTTGTCCGCGATCGACAATGGAAGTCTGATAATTTTTTGAATCAGAAGTCAGAAATGAAGGGATTCCAATAATTCGGAATAAAATGTAAAGCAATACAATTGCAGACAAAATGAGAACTGCAATAAAGAGTCCTTTCTTGTTACTCATGGTTATTTGGTTTGTTGGTTAAGGCCGTGCTTTGTCTTATATTGCTGTATATGAGCGATATGAAATTTTAGCAATTCGGTGTTAAAAGTAGAAGATTATTTTGGTAAAACCCATAGATAATCACTAAAAAATGAAATTGGTGAGATTTCAAACTAATAACGGGTGATTATTTTACCCAAAAATCAAACTTTTTCTGTCCTTCCAAAAATCCCTCCAGACGATCGCCAACCTGAACCGGACCCACTCCGGCCGGGGTTCCTGTATAAATAAGGTCGCCTATTTTCAGGGTAAAATATTTCGAAACATGCGAAATAATATCATCGATTGAAAAGATCATCAAAGCCGAGTTTCCCTCCTGGATTGTTTTCCCGTTAAGGTCGAGCCGAAAATTGATTGCATTTCGGTCGGGCAGTGATTCAACAGTAATAAATTCAGGACAAATGGCCGCAGAATGATCGAAAGCTTTTGATTTTTCCCAGGGCAATCCTTTATCTTTTAGTTTGTTCTGAAGATCGCGGGCGGTAAAGTCGATCCCAATTCCGATTTCGTTGTAATAACGGTGCGCGAACTTTTTCTCAATGTTTTTGCCGAGTTTCCTGATTCGAACAATCAGCTCAATTTCGTGGTGAACATCTTGGCTCCATTCAGGAATATAAAATGGATCGTTGTTGCGAAGCAAAGCCGAATCTGGTTTCATAAACAATACCGGTTCATCCGGAATTTCGTTGTTTAGCTCTTTGGCATGTGCCACGTAATTGCGGCCGACACAGATAATTTTCATGGCAATTTGAATTTATGGTTTAAGTTGGTACAGACAGTTATTTGGTAGTCATTTATTTCGCGTCGTTGGTAGTCATTGATTGTTGAAAAAACAATCAATGACCATCTAAGACAATATCCTCTTACTTCATTCTCAACTTGATGGCTGTTAGTACTTTTTTCGTGTACAATGGAAATTCATTGTTCAGAATCCATCCGTAAAAACCAGGTTGTTCACGTAAAACTTTTTCAACAGGTATTCCTTTATTTTTACCGAAATTGAAAGTTTCGACGCCATTTTCATCGTAAACAATCCGGCCAACAAAATCGACATTCGTATCATACGCAGAGAAATCGCTCAAAGCCTGAATTTCGTTGACAATTGGTTTTGATACTTTGCCTGAATGATCTTCATATTCTTCGTCTTTGTACTGATCGAGCTGAGCCTTCAATACTTCGTAAGTTGCTTTGGTATCAGCCATTGCACTGTGGGCATCTTCCAGCGGTTTCTGGCAGTAAAACTTATACGCAGCAGACAGTGTGCGTTTTTCCATTTTGTGAAAGATTGCCTGAACGTCAATAAACTTCCTCTTTTTCAGGTCGATATCCACATCGGCGCGCAAAAACTCCTCAGCCAGCAACGGAATATCAAACCGGTTTGAGTTAAAACCGGCAAAATCGCATCCTTCAATAAACTGGGCAATCATTTTTGCAACCTCTTTGAACGTTGGCTTGTCTTTTATGTCCTCGTCGTAAATGCCGTGAATCTTGCTTACCACATCCGGGATTGGCATTTCAGGATTAATCCGGTACTCTTTTTCTTCTTCCCTTCCGTCGGGATGAACTTTTATCATTGCAATTTCAACGATCCTGTCGGTTACGATATTCATTCCGGTTGTTTCCAGATCGAGAAAAACCAGCGGATTTTTTAAATTCAACTCCATGAGAAATATTTAGTATTGTATTGATTTATTGTTATTTACTTCGACAGTATTGGTTTTCCGGGCGTAACTCCATTTTCGTTAAAAGCATCCATTTGAAACCAGTAAGCTTTGTTTTTATCCGGACAATGAATATTTAGCCTCGTATTTTTATGCACCTGATAGCTGTGGTACAATTTATCTTTATCGGTACCATACCGAATATTGTACCCCGTTGTTTTTGATTGCTTCTTCCAAGACATTTTAACTATTTGCGGATTGCGGAAATCTCTGATTGCGCGAAATTCTGTAACTTTTTTCGGTTTACGGCCTGTTCCTAACCCAAAAATCCGGAAATCAGAAATGGCGAAAGCACCTGCAGGCAAATGATAATTGGTGATTTTTATGTATTGTGCCTGAACAGGAATTCTTATTGCTTCATAAGGATTTGTCTCGTATTGAGTGTTGGTGGTTTTATCACTTAATTTTTTCCAATTCTTCCTGTCAGTTGAATATTCAACAAGATATTGGTAGGCGAATAAGCTATCGCTACCAATGATTTGTGTTTTATTTTCAGCAAAATTCAGTTGTAAGGCATTAATAGTACAAACAGAACCTAAATCGACCATCAACCATTCGCCTTTTTTACCTGTTCGAGCGCTCCAGAAGGTGTCAATATTGTCATCAACAGCCGAGGTGACCGGACATGAAGCCAAAATTGAAGATGCTTGTGCCGTAATATTATCTGAAAGAAGTGCCCATTCCGGATCGAGTTTGCTCAAATTCGTTAATTTCTGGTTGGGCATAATGATAGGGTAATCAGCAAAATCAGTTTTGCAAAACAAGTTTCCCTCTTTATCGAATCCGGCAGGAAAGAGTCCGAGTCTGGTTTGTGACTTCTGGTTTTTTGGAGCTGTTACGGTTGCAATGTGCCACCAATTGCCAAACTTATCTTCAAAGGTCGATCCATTGGCGGCGCCGCTTACAAAACCATCGGGCCGGTATGAAAATGGATTATTCGAAGCAAACGTAAAAGGCCCCATCGGACTATCTGAAACATATGCAACATCGCTGTAATTATTCAATTCACTGTTTAGCTCAGCGCATTGATAATAGTATTTTCCGTTGTACTTATTCATCCATGAACTTTTTGCATGGTAGGTACCACCTGATTTTGCTGAATTTTCTTTGGGCTTTTTCGTACCTTTTTTCAAGGTATTTATCATGCGGCAGACAACAGGAACTCCAATCGGATTCAATAGATTATTGGCATCTAATTCGCGGGCCATGACGCCATCATTGTTCGAACATCCATAATAACAATAAACCCTTCCATCGGTATCGGCAAAAATCGCAAAATCGCTGATTACCGCTAACAGTAAAGAATTGCTATTATATATTTCCCAATTTCCACTGACCGGGTCTTTGGAACGAAATATCTTATTACTGAGCGAAGTACAAAAATACATCCAGTCTCCTATAACAAAAGCAGTTGGCGCACTATTTTCAAATGGCAGGTTTGCGGCAGATACAAATTTCCAGGAAAGCAAGTCGCCGGAATACCAATATCCTCCTGCATTTGAAGCGAATAAAAAATAATTATCCTTGTAGAGCACGATGGTTGGGTCGGAAATATCGTATTTGAATGGCGAATCCGCATTAAATTGGTATGGTAAGTTTAGCGGATTGCAGTAAGTTTGACTTTTTACGGTATTTACCTGAATCCCAATAACAAATGTTATTGCCAATATAATATATGCGAATCCTTTCTTCATTCCAATATAGCTTGTTTCAATTTTTATAAGTTATTCTATATCTGGTAGCTGCTCCATTTTCACTGCTGAATTTTCAGATGCATGAATAAGTCTGATAATGCAGTTATTAAAATAAAAAACCTAACAGCCGTCAACTGTTAGGTTTATATTTTTGCGATTTTATATTATCAGGCATTTATCATCATAGGCATCAGAAGCATCAAAATATTTTCTTCTTCATGCTCATTTTCAGCAGGTAATAACAAACCGGCACGGGTCGGATCCGACAATTCCATTTTCACATCGGTAGCCGACAGGTTGGCCAGTATTTCCTGAAGGAAGGTTGACTTGAATCCGATTTCCATGTCCTCGCCTTCATACTGACAACTCAGGCGCTCAACTGCCGATATTGCAAAATCAATGTCCTGTGCCGAAACCACCAGTTGGTTTTCAGTTAATTTCAGGCGAACCAGATTGCTTGCCTGATTGGAGAAGACTGATACACGACGAACAGTATTGTAAAACTCAACCCGGTCGATAATCAGTTGATTTGGGTTATTGGTTGGAATAACGGAGTTGTAGCTTGGATAATTGCCTTCAACCAAACGACAGATCAATTTGAAATTGCTAAGCGTGAAGAATGCATTTTTATCGTCAAATTCCAATTTTACATCAAAATCTTCTTTCGGAAGCAAGCTTTTCAGCAGGGCAGCCGGTTTTTTAGGAAGAATAAACGATGCATCTTTTTCTGCCTTGGCGTCGAAACGTTTGTAGCGTACCAGTTTATGGGCGTCAGAAGCTACAAACTTGATATCTTCCGTGGAAAGTTCCACAAAAATACCGTTCATCACCGGACGAAGTTCATCATCGGCAGTTGCAAAAAGTGTTTTGTTGATTCCGTTAAGAAGTACAGTGTGATTCAAATTAATGGTTGAAGCAATGTCCTCGTTCAGGATTGGTTGTTGCGGAAAATCCTCCCCATTCTGGCCAACAATACTGAATTTTCCGTTTTGGGAAAAAATTTCAATGGCAAAAGTTTCAGGATCAATCTGGAAAGTCAAAGGCTGTTCCGGAAATTCCTTCAGGGTTTCGTTCATCAATTTTGCAGGAACTGCAATCGCACCGGTTCCGTTGGTGTTGTCCAGTTCCAGGCTTGTAATCAGTGTTGATTCAAGATCGGAAGCAGTTACTGTCAGGAGGTTTTCTTCCAATAAAAACAAATAATTATCCAGAATAGGAAGTGTATTCTTTGAATTGATCACTTTACTGATTGCAGAAAGATGACTGAGTAATTCGGTACTTGAAACAACAAATTTCATTAGTTATTTTTTTAGAGTTTTTAATTTCTATTTTAATTATTTGCCTTGAAATCCGCTTCATATTTTTTCAACGGGAAGCTCACGAATATACAAACTTTGACTTTTCTTACCTATTGATCGTTCAAGATTTTATACAAAAGAAACGAACATATTTTGACTCAACCACAAACGTTTTTAAAATACTATTTATGAGTTCTTTATGAATAAATAATCACCACTTGTATTTCCGGTTGCGGACATAAACATACACCGCGCCAAACAAGGAAATCAACACCAATGGCATCAAAACATTAAGCATTTGCCAAAAAGTTTTTTCTTCCTGAATCCTGACTTTATCGAGCATCCGGATTTTAAACACACGCGAACGCAACTCCATTAATCCCCGATCGTCGCAAAGATAATTCACAGCATTCAGTAAAAAAGCTTTGTTCCCGAAAGTTTGTTGCGAAGAACGGTCGTATCCCAATGGCATAAATTCGGGCACACCGCCCACAAAACGGTATTGATTGGCAATCATATTTCCGTCAGCAAAAACAATCATTTTTGTAGGTTCGCTCTCTGTTTTTACTTCGGAAGTTTTTACGCCGAATGAATCAATCATGCGATTTTTGAAAACTGACGAGTAAGTACCTTCGAGCAAAACGCCCACAGGCTGCGATGGCTGGTTAAAAAACCGTCGATCGGGCGGATTGTTGATACTTGCCAGACTAATTTCCATGGGTGCATTTGTCACCAGCGAATAGGCCGACGATGCCAGAATAACTGTTTTTCGTATTTGTTCCTGTTTCCCGACAGTATCAATTGAACTTACAAATTCGGCTTTCACACGGTTTAAGTTTCGGCTGATCACATGATTTCCGGAAGGATTCAGCAAAGGTGAAAAGTACCAGGGAGCCGGGGTGAATTTTGCCTGCGTTCCGGCCGGAGCTGTATTTACCATGATCATCAGGCATTCAACATCCTGAATCAGATTGTCATTCAGGCGGATACCATACCTGAAAAGCTGATCATTAAGGTTCAGGTTTCGCGGGAATGCCAGCGTCGTATTTCCGGTACTCAAACTATCGAGGCTTACCGAAACCGGATCAATCAGCCACATTATCCGGCCACCGTTCATCAAATACTGATCGATGTAAAACTTGTCGTTTTCAGTAAATTCTTCGGTTGGATTGGCTACGATCAGGGTTTTGATTTGTGCGCCTTTCGATATTAGCTGTGAAGCCAAAACCTGCGAAATGGTGTATTTTTCGGCTAACGCTTCCGCAAATTCATGGGTCTCGTATTCATTCAGTTCACCCTGACCAGTCAGAAAAGCAACCGTTTGTTTTTCCGTGTTCATCAATTCCGAAAAAGCCGCGGTAAACTCGTATTCCAGACTTTCAATCGAGTTGTTCAGGTTCACTTCCGAATGCAAAGCCGGGTTGTTTTTGAGCAGATTAACACTCATTTGCCTGTCGCCATATTCTATCAGCGCTCCCGGAAAAATGCGACGCGTAACAGTTCCCTGTTTCGTATTTTGCCTGATATCAGTCGGCTGAAGTCCTTTTTTCGCCAATTCAATAAAAAGCTGATCGCGTCTTTTCGCGTCCGAAATCTCATAAGGATCAATCACCGAAAGGTTGATCAGTTGCGACGAATAGGCATTGTAATCGGCAATTTTTTCCTGAACCGATTTCTGGAGTTTACGGAAACCTGCAGGTAATTCACCATCCAGATAAAGGGTGATATTGATCGGTTTGTCAAGTTCTTTTACCAGGTTCTTTGAAACCGTGGTGATGGAATATCTTTTTTCGGCTGTCAGATCGAGGCGAAAGAACAGTTGTGCCGACAGAAAACCAATGAAAATAACACCAACAATTGCCAAAGCTCCCAGTTTCAATTCTCTCCTGAAATTCATTTTGTGAAAATGAATGATTCGGCTCGTCAGGAAAAGAAAAAGAAAAATGGTCGTCAGGAAATAAACCAGATCGCGCGAATCAACCACGCCGCGGCTGATAGAATTGTAATGTTCGTTGATCCCGAAACCAATAATCAGTTGTTGAATGGCTGACGGAAGTTGCATTGAACCAACGAGATCGAAACCGAGATAGGCCAGAAATGAAATCCCCATGGCGAGGATAAAGGAAAAAATCTGGTTATCGGTGAGCGCCGATGCGAACAAGCCAATCGCGACATAAATGGCGGCCAGAAAGAACAAACCGATAAAAGCGCCCCAGGTTCCGCCGGTATCAATACTTCCAACCGGATTTCCGAGTGAATA
>CAMDGL010000089.1 GCA_945897845.1 Chitinophaga pinensis
AAAACGGCAACCAACTGCTTTCGATTTTTCCGCCAGAATTGCTGGTGCAACGGCATTGATCAGCCAGGCAGTTTCGGCTTCAATTTCGGCTTTGTCAACTGCGGTGTAAGCAGCACAATTAATCAGCCACTGAGGCTTTTCGTCAGCAAGCATGGCTTCAACAGCCGATGGACTGGTGATATCCAGTTCGTTCAAATCGGTAAACACGAAACTGAACCCGGGAAATAATTCACATGATTTCCTTATTTCGGAGCCAAGTTGACCATTGGCGCCGGTAATTAATATTTTAGTCATATTACTTGAAATTAAAGTTCATTTCAGCATCGGCAAACAACGGCAAAACTGTATCCTTACCTGAAACAATTGCTTCTGATGGTTCAATTCCCCAGTCAATCTTCAGTGCAGGATCATTGTATAAAATTCCACGTTCAACTGCCGGGTTGTAAAAAGCATCACATTTATACGAAAACACAGCGGTTTCGCTCAAAACGGAAAAACCGTGGGCAAAACCTTTCGGGATAAAAAACTGCAATTTGTTTTCTTCACTCAGCTCCAGACCATAAGATTGACCGAAAGTTGGCGATCCTTTGCGGCAATCGACTGCCACATCGTAGACACTACCATGAATAACCCGAACAAGTTTACTTTGTGAATAAGGTTCAAGCTGGTAGTGCAAACCACGAATCACTCCCCTGCCCGATTTCGATTCATTGTCCTGAACAAAGACTGCAGAAATAGCAGCATCTTCAAATTTTTGCTGGTTATAACTTTCCAGAAAATAACCCCTTTGGTCAGCAAAAACCCGGGGCTCTAGAATCAGAAGTCCCGGGATTGGTGTTTTTATTATCTTCACTATTTAATTTTAGATTTATTTACAAAGAATAAAGGATACAAACAGAAGTTGAAAAATACGAACATTTCCACCTTACATGGTTAAATCGATTGTATTTTCCTGCTTGCCAGATTAATCAAATACTCACCATATTGATTTTTCCGGAGTGGTTCGGCCAGTTTCAATAACTGTTCTCTGCTGATGTATCCTTTTGCAAACGCAATTTCTTCGATACATGAGACTTTCAGTCCCTGACGCTGTTCAATTGTTGAAATAAAAGTCGATGCCTGCATCAAACTTTCATGGGTTCCGGTATCCAGCCAGGCAAAACCACGGCCAAGCAGTTTCATGTTCAGGCGGCCTTCCTCCAGATACAAACGGTTCAGATCGGTAATTTCAAGTTCCCCGCGCGGAGACGGTTTCAGTCCTTTGGCTTTTTCAACCACATCGTTGCCATAAAAATAAAGCCCGGTAACCGCGTAATTTGATTTTGGATTAACTGGTTTTTCTTCCAGCGATAAAACTTTTCCTTGTTCATCAAATTCAGCAACACCATAACGGTCAGGATCATTCACATAATAACCAAAAACAATTGAACCATCAGTTAATGTAGCTGCGTCTTCGAGAATGGAACGAAAATTATATCCATAAAAAATATTGTCTCCCAGAACCATACAAACACTATCGCTGCCGATAAAATCTTCGCCAATAATAAATGCCTGCGCCAAGCCGTCAGGAGAAGGCTGGATAGCATATTCAAGTTTGATACCGAGTTGGCTGCCGTCTTCCAGAAGGTCTTCGTATAGATGGATGTCCTTCGGGGTTGAGATGATTAATATCTCGCGGATCCCGGCCAACATTAAAACCGACAACGGATAATAAATCATTGGCTTATCATATATCGGGATAATTTGTTTCGAAATACTTTTAGTAATTGGATACAGGCGCGTACCTGATCCACCGGCAAGAATAATTCCTTTCATAATTTATAAGATAAAATTTACATTTTGAAGCAATCAAAAATAAGGATTATTAATATGCAGAATTTCGCAAAGCACAAAAATCAGAATTTTATATTGAAAGTAATTCAAAACATTCAGTAAAAAATCTGAAAATATTAAATAACCCTTCGCAGTAGACAAATAACACTAAAAATCACTAAAAATCTTTTTTTTATAACGGAATAGTCTTAATTTTGCCGCGCATTTATATTAATATATAGTCTAACTCATTAATTAATTGATTATTAAATGGTAGAAAACAACACAGAGAACCTTGATCCTAAGGTAGAACTCGAACAACAGGAAACTGTTGAAACACCAACCGCAGTAGTTGAAGAAACTGTTGCACCTGAAGAAACAGTAATTGAAGAAATTGCTGAAACACCAGTTGAAGTGGCTGAAGAAGTTGCTGCACCGGTTGAAGCTACGACTGAAGAAGTTGTTGCTCAGGCAGAAGAAGATGCTGCAGAATTTGCTGAACCTGTAGTTATACCGGTTGTAAAAAAAGCAAAAGCGGCAAAAACTGTTGTAGCCGAAACTGCTGATTTTGACTGGGATGCTTTGGTAGAAGCTGACAAAGGTTTCAGCGGAAGAAGTAAAAATGATCTTGAAACTCTTTATGAGAAAACATTGACGACTGTTCAGGAAAAAGAAGTCGTTGAAGGTAAGGTTATTTCGATGAACAAACGCGAAGTTGTTATCGACATCGGGTACAAATCGGATGGTATTGTCAGTTTGAACGAATTCCGTTACAATCCTGAATTAAAACCAAAAGATTTGGTTGAAGTTTACATTGAAAGCCTTGAAGATTTAAAAGGACAAATGATCCTTTCTCACAAAAAAGCAAGGGCATTGCGTTCATGGGATCGTGTAAACGAAGCTCTTGACAAAGATGAAGTAATCAAAGGATACATCAAATGCCGGACTAAAGGTGGTATGATCGTTGACGTGTTCGGAATTGAGGCATTCTTACCAGGTTCACAGATTGATGTGAAACCTATTCGTGATTACGACATTTATGTTGGCAAAACAATGGAATTCAAAGTGGTTAAAATCAATCACGAATTCCGTAACGTGGTAGTTTCTCACAAAGCACTGATCGAAGCAGAACTCGAATTGCAGAAAAAAGAAATTATCTCTAAACTCGAAAAAGGACAAGTACTTGAAGGTACTGTTAAAAATGTTACTTCTTACGGAGTATTCATTGACCTTGGCGGTGTTGACGGACTTATTCACATTACCGACCTTTCATGGGGACGCATTTCTCACCCGAATGAAATTGTTGAACTTGATCAGAAACTGAATGTCGTTATCCTCGACTTCGATGATGACAAAAAACGCATCGCTTTGGGTCTGAAACAATTGACTCCTCACCCATGGGATAGTCTTGGCGGTGAGCTGAAAGTTGGCGACTCTGTTAAAGGCAAAGTAGTTGTAATGGCTGATTACGGTGCATTTGTTGAAATTGCTGCCGGCGTTGAAGGTTTGATCCACGTTTCTGAAATGTCTTGGTCACAGCATCTTCGCAGCGCTCAGGACTTCCTGAAAGTTGGCGACGAAGTTGAAGCTCAGATTTTGACACTTGACCGCGAAGAACGCAAAATGTCATTGGGTATCAAACAGCTTAAAACCGATCCTTGGCAAGACATCGACACAGTATTTGGTGTTGGAACAAAACACAAAGCTACTGTTCGTAACTTCACCAACTTTGGTGTATTTGTTGAAATTCAGGAAGGTGTTGACGGCCTGATCCACATCTCGGATCTTAGCTGGACCAAGAAAATCAAACATCCTTCAGAATTTACTGCAATCGGATCTGAAATCGAAGTCACAGTTCTTGACATTGACAAGGAAAACCGTCGCTTGAGCCTCGGACACAAACAATTGGAAGAAAATCCATGGGATGTATTCGAAACCATTTTCTCTGTTGATTCAGTTCACGAAGGAACCGTTGTTGAATTATTCGACAAAGGTGCCACTGTTGCCCTTCCTTACGGTGTTGAAGGTTTTGCTACCCCACGCCACCTGGTAAAAGAAGACGGAACTCAGGCACAACTGGAAGAAAAACTCGAATTCAAAGTTATTGAGTTCTCTAAGGCTGCAAAAAGGATCATTCTATCTCATTCAAGAGTATTCGAAGATGAGAAAAAAGCAGAAGAAACAGCAAAAAGAAAAACTCAGGTGAAAGCTACCAGCAAAGCCGTTAAACAAGTGAAGGAAATAAACAGCGCTGAAAAGACTACACTTGGAGATATTTCTGAACTTGCTGCTCTTAGGACTCAAATGGAGGCCGACGAACAGAAAGAAAACTAATCAAAGGTTATTACAAATCCATCAGGATTTTAAATTACATCTATGGATTTCGAAATAATTAAATTAGAAGGCTATACACTTGTTAAAGTTTTGACTGACAGACTGGACACCAACAATGCTCCGGATTTAAAATCAGAACTTGTAGTTATAAATGCGAATGGTGAAAATAACATCATTTTGGATATCAGCCAATGCGAATACTGCGATTCTTCAGGGTTAAGCGCCATTTTGGTAGCCAACAGGTTATGCGAAGATTCAACAGGTACATTCGTACTGACCGGACTCCAGCCCGATGTTGAGCAGATCATCAGGATTTCGATGCTTCACACTGTTTTATTCATTACAAAAACAGTAACCGAAGCTGTGAACATTCTGAATGAAAAGGAAATAATATAATCTGACTTTGTCAGACTAAAAAATGTCTTTTCAACTGACCATACTCGGAACAAGTTCAGCATTACCTACATCAAACAGATATCCAACCGCCCAGGTACTCAATGTACTTGGGCGGTTTTTTTTGATCGATTGCGGCGAAGGAACCCAAACGCAAATGAGAAAGTTCAAGATCGGATTTTCTAAAATTGACCATATCTTCATTACCCATCTTCATGGCGACCATATTTTCGGACTAATTGGGCTAATTTCGACCATGGTATTGCTCGGACGCGAAAAAGACCTTCACATTTATTCCCACTCTGAACTTAAGAAATTCATTACTGCACAATTGAATTTTCTTTATGCTGAAGTAATCCCGATAAAGATCGTTTTTCACCCATTGAATTTCAAGCGGGAACAGTTGATTTACGAAGACACAAAAGTCTCAGTTCATTCATTTCCATTGTCGCACCGGATACCAACCTGTGGATTCAGGTTCGATGAAAAACCAGCATTGCCAAATTTACTGGCAAAGAAAATCGAAGAATTTAAAATTCCCATTTGCGAAAGACAAAGGATAAAAGAAGGCGGTGACTTTTTAACCAGCGACGGGCAACTGATTCCGCATTCACAACTGACTGTAAAACGATTCAAAGCACGATCGTTTGCATTTTGCAGCGACACCCGATTTGACGAATCGTACATCGAATCAATCAGAAATGTTGACTTGCTTTACCATGAAGCAACTTTTGCTGAAGACAACCGAAAATTGGCAAACACAACTTTTCACTCAACCGGAAAAGAAGCTGCTGAAGTTGCATTAAAAGCCCAGGCAGGCCAATTGCTGATCGGACATTTTTCGGCCAGATACAAAGACCACTCTCCCATTTTGGCGGAAGCTCAGGCGATATTCCCAAATACAAAAGCCATTGCGGAAGGAGATGTGATTAATGTAGAGAAAAAGAATTCATAGTCATTGATTGCCAATTGCTACGCGTCATTTATTGTAACAGAAGTTTTTAATGACTACTGAATGACAATTTACTCCTCAAAAAATTGCTTATTGAAATTCACCAGATACAACCGTTCGGTTGGTCTCGTAAATGCTGTGTACAACCATCGAAGAAATTCCTTGTTAAGCATTTCTTCGGTTAAATAACCCTGATCAACAAATACCGCACTCCATTGACCACCCTGTGCCTTGTGACAGGTAACAGCATAAGCAAACTTTACCTGAAGCGCATTAAAATAGGGGTTTTCACGAATCTTTTCCCAACGCTTCTTTTTACTTCTGATATCCAGATAATCTTCGGCAACTGAATCAAACAGTTTTCGGTTTTGCTCATTGTTCAAAGCTGCCGATTCAATGCTTAACGTATCGAGTATAATCTTGCAATCGAATTCAATATCAGGATAATCGAGCAAGCGCAGGCTGACATTTGCAAACCTGAAACCATACAGTTCTTCATGTTTGTAAATGGCAATTATTTCGGCAATGTCGCCATTCGCTATAAAATCGATTTTCTCGTTTGCTTCGAGCCAGAAATAATTATTCTTTACAATCATTAGCAGGTCGCCAACCGAGATGTCGGCTTCTTTGTATAGAATCGTGCTTCTGATGCCCTCGTTGAACTTATTGGCACGCTTATTCGACCGCGTGACAACAATCGTTTCAATCAACCCAAACCGATCGTAACAGGTCGATATCTCCTCAATCAGGTCCGCTCCTGAAATTCTGCGGATATCATCGAATTGTTTGCACTCCAGATGAAAGTATCCGGAATTGTAATTCCCTTCGGAAATAAGGTTGCGGATAAAAGTTGCATTGTATAAAATTCCTGAATGCTGATCCTGTCTGACTACTTCCGTAAGTTCGTATTCATAAACATACCGGTCGTAAAAATCGAGGTCTTTTTTCGATAATGCAGGACTGACATCAAGTCCGACTGGAGGAAGTTGGGCAGTATCGCCCACCAGGAAAAGCCGGCAGTTTGAACCGGAATAAACATATTCAATCAAATCCTCCAGCAAACGTCCAGAACCGAATATCGAAGTTTCAGCATTCGAATTGGAGATCATGGATGCTTCATCAACGATAAAAAAAGTATCCTTAAACAGGTTTTTATTCAGGACAAACCTGCCGGTACCATCACTGGAAGATTGTTGCCGGTAAATATTTTTATGAATCGTATAGGCGTTTTGACCTGTATAACTTGACAATACTTTTGCCGCACGCCCGGTTGGAGCAAGTAAAACCGACCTAAATTTGAATTTAGTGAACGTTTTTACAAGCGAACTCAACATCGTAGTTTTGCCGGTACCAGCATATCCCTTCAGTAAAAATATCGCATCAAGCTCTGATTCAGCAACAAAATCAGCTAATTTAAGCGAAAGTTCTTCCTGTCCTGAAGTAGGTAGTTTCTCCAGGTTTTTTAATATTTCCGATTGAATGTGTTTTTTTATCATACACGGCTAAAATAAAACAAAACCAAAGATTCTAAATTATTTTTTTTTATAAATTTGCAACCAAACAAAAACTAATCTTAAAACTCGTAAGATGAAAACAGTAATACAAATCGTTCTGGTTGCAGTTGCAATAATTCTTGCTTATTTATTGTACACAAGTGTTGAAAGACCACTTGACTTTGAACAGGCAAAGAAAGAAAGATATGACGCAACCATTGAACGTCTGAAAGATATCCGTAAAGCAGAACTTGCATACAAAGATGTACACGGTAAATTCACCGGCAGTTGGGATACCCTGATCAATTTTGTAAAAACAGGTGAATTGCCCCTGGTTCGTAAAATCGGTATGCTAACTGACAGTATGATTGAAGCTGGATGGACTGAAAAAAGAGCTTTAAAAGAAGGAAAAATCATCCGTGACACTATTTATGTAAATGTTTTAGATACTGTATTCGGAAAAGGTTTTAAGATTGATGAAATTAAATTTGTTCCCATAAAAGATACTGTTGCAATGTTCCAGCTTGGTGCAACCACCATTACAACAGGATCAGGAATTAAAGTACCTGTCTTTGAAGCAAAAGCCCACAACAACACCATTCTGCAAAATCTCGACAAACAGTTGGTAGTAAATTTAAATGAAGCCAGAAGGACAAATGGCAAATATCCCGGATTAAAAGTTGGATCGTTGGAAGAAACAATTAACAATGCCGGTAACTGGGAATAAATTTTCCTTATGCATGAATTGAATTTTGTTGACGATACATTCGATTTAAAACTCGCATCAGAATATAATCTATCCATCCAGGTTGGCCTGGATGGATTTTCTTTTTCTATCCTCGACATTGTTCGAAAGAGATACATCGCTTTGAGGCATATTCCTTTAATCGTTGGCAAATTACAATTTCTCACGAAAAAAATTGAAGCAATATTCGATCAGGAAGAAAAATTAAACGCTTCTTATCAATCAGTTACAATACTTTATTCAACCAACAAAGCGACCTTGCTTCCAAAAACATATTCAAGTTCCGAACTTGTGGAAAAAATCGCAGGGCTCACCAACGACATTAATAAAAATGAAGATATTTCGGTGAACGATTTGCCCGGATTCAACCAACAGCTAATTTTCAGCTATCCAAAAGAATTAATGACCTTGCTCAACCGAAAGTATACTGAATTCAATTTCAAACACAAATCAGTACCACTTTTGGCCGCTACTGTCGATCAGAGAAACGAAAAGAAAAATTCACTTCTGATTAACTTTGAAAAAAAATATATCAGGATGATTGCGATAAAAGATATGCAGATCAATCTTTTCAACAGCTTTTATTTCAAAAATGAATCCGACTTTCTGTATTACACATTAAATATCTGCCACACATTGCAAATCGATCCCGAACGAGACGAACTATTAATTGGAGGCTATGTTGCTGATGATTCCAGTTACATCAGACAATTGAAAAAATATGTCAGCAATGTTCACTTCCTGAAACCTCCGGACGATTTCTATTACAGCAATACTTTTGACAAAATTCAAAAACACCAGTTTGTTAGTCTTTTAAATTCATATCAATGCGGATAGTCGGAGGAAAATACAAAGGCAGGGTTTTCAGTCCCGGCAAAACTTTTAAGGCCCGGCCAACTACTGACATGGCCAAAGAAAGTCTGTTCAATATACTTCAGAATTCAATTGATTTTGAGAGCATCAGAGCCCTCGATTTATTTTCAGGAACCGGCAGTATAAGTTACGAACTTGCATCGCGCGGTTGCCCCGATGTGACAGCCGTTGAAATTAATCCGGCTCATATTCAGTTCATTAAAGAAGTGATCGAAAAATTGGGTGAAAAGAATATCCGGCTGGTCAAATCGAATGTCTTTGTTTTCACAAAACGTATCAACGAAAAATTCGATCTGATTTTTGCCGATCCGCCTTACGATCATCCAAAATTTTCGGAGGTTGCAGAGTTGATTTTCAAAAATGATTTATTAAACCCTGATGGACTTTTCATTCTGGAACATTCCGGACAATTTGATTACTCCAAGCATCCAAATTTTCAAGTATTACGCAGATATGGAAGTGTTCATTTCAGTATTTTTGCGGCAAAAGAATAACCAAAGTTCATACTCTTTCTGTGAAAATATTTGAGATTGTGTAATGTTTTGCAGATCATCATAACCTATTCCTAAGTTTTCAAATATTTAACCATGGATATATTTCAGGCAAACAACATTGTAAAAGAATATGCGGGACATGTGGCTTTAAGCGCTGTCAGTATTTCGGTAAAGGAAGCATCCGTTTTTGGTCTGCTTGGCCCTAATGGCGCCGGAAAAACAACCCTTATCAGAATAATTAACCAGATTACCGCCCCTGACAGCGGAGAATTGTTTTTTAATGGCCGGCATTTAAAAGCTGACGACATTTACCAAATCGGCTATCTGCCCGAAGAACGCGGTTTGTACAAGAAAATGAAAGTAGGCGAACAGGCTTTGTACCTTGCCCAATTGAAGGGGATGTCGAAAAATGACGCTCTTAAAAGCCTTAAATACTGGTTCGAGAAGTTTGAAATTCAGGCTTGGTGGGGCAAAAAGGTGGAAGAACTGTCGAAAGGAATGGCCCAAAAAGTCCAGTTCATTACCACGGTCATCCACAAACCCAAACTGCTGATATTCGATGAGCCTTTCACCGGTTTCGATCCCATCAATACCAACCTGATTAAGAATGAAATCCTCGAACTGAAAAAGCAGGGAACCACTATCATTTTCTCGACCCACAACATGTCGTCAGTTGAAGAAATCTGCGATCACATTGCCCTGATCAACCAATCGAAAAAAATACTGGATGGCCAGATTGACGAGGTGAAAGAAAAGTTCAAGACCAACACTTTTGAAGTTATTTACCGTGGAGAAACACCTGACTTGCACCACAGGCTGGGCCATGAATTCAGCATACTTGAGCAAAAACAAACTTCCTATTTGAATCAGATGAAAATTCAGTTCAATAATGGCCAATCAAACAACGAGTTGTTAAGATTGCTGATGAACCAGTTTGAAATCGTATCGTTCCAGGAAATCATTCCAAGCATGAACGAAGTTTTCATCCATGTAGTTGAACAATCAAACCGCGAAAACAAGTTGTAACCAAAAGAAGTTGACAGTCCCAATCTCAGTTGGCAGTTTTTTACTGAATACTGAGACTGAACACTGCGACTTTTGAAGTGAACATTAAAAACAATACTGTACCAACATGAATAAATCCATTCTCATCCTAAAACGCGAATACCTGACCAGGGTAAAGAAAAAATCGTTCATTATCATGACTTTGCTGGTTCCGCTGATGATGGCTGCATTGACCATTCTGCCTGCTTATCTGGCTACGATGGATGATTCAGAAGAACGAACCATTGCCGTATACGACCCCACAAGTCTTATTCTGAACAAAATAGAAAGCACTGAATACACCAAGTTCCACTACATTCCGGAACAGGAATACAATGAACTAAGTAAAAATTTCAAATCAGGAAAGTTCTACGCCTTACTTTTTATCCCTCCAAATATCCTTACAACCAACCAGGCTGAGTTGATTTCAGACAAACAAATCACTTTCGATATTAAAAACCTGATTTCAGGCCGGATAGAAAATATCATCGAAGTCGAAAAACGACAGCAGGTAATCAATGAAACCGGAATGCCCGATCTGGAAAAGAAACTGGCAGCTACACAGACGAGGATAAAACTGAATACTATCAAATTAGGCGAAAAAGGCGAAGCGGTGAAAAGCTCGACTGAAATGGCAATGGCCATTGGCTATGCTGCCGGATTTCTGATTTACATGTTTGTTTTTATCTACGGAACAATGGTAATGAAGGGAGTAATGGAAGAAAAATCGAGCCGAATTGTTGAAGTCATCATTTCGTCGGTAAAACCATTTCAGCTTCTGTTCGGAAAAATTATCGGAATCGGCCTTGTTGGATTGACACAGATTGCCATCTGGATTGTGCTTGGAACAGCAATTACAACAGGCGTTGCCGCTTACATGGGGCAAGGATCGGCCGAAACGGCTATTCAGGCTCAAAATATAATGTCGGGCGGCCAAGTAATGGAACAGATGGGCGCTGCCAGTCCGGTAAAAGAAAATATAGTTCTGGATATCATCCAGATGATTGGTAACCTGAATATTCCACTGATTATTTTTGCGTTGTTCTTCTATTTCATCGGTGGGTTCCTGCTTTATGCTTCGCTAATGGGAGCCATCGGCTCGGCAGTTGACAGCGACGAAGATGCGCAGCAAATGATGCTTCCGGTTACTATGCCCCTTATTTTCTCCATTATTATTCTATTTGCAGTTGCTAAAAATCCGGAAGGATCACTTGCTTTCTGGGCATCAATGATACCATTTACGTCGCCTGTAACCATGATGGTTCGGATTCCTTACGGCATTCCAGCCTGGGAAATCATTCTGTCGATGAGTTTGCTAGTTGGTACCATTCTGGGAACCATTTGGGTAGCAGGCAAAATATACCGCACCGGAATTCTGATGTACGGAAAAAAGGTCAATCTTAAGGAAATTATGAAGTGGCTATTTTATAAAAATTAAAATAAAAGATAAAATTGTATTTTAATAAATATTTTTCCTATAC
>CAMDGL010000090.1 GCA_945897845.1 Chitinophaga pinensis
CTCAGGCCTTTTCAGGTCAGGGTTATTTTCATGTCAATATATTTATAAAAAATGGCGCACAGAAGTGAGATTAACTTTTGCTGTTGCCGCAACATTTAATTTAAACATCATGAGTAACGAAAATAAATCAATTCACGAATTCGACTTTAGTTTAATCTGCGAATATTTTTCAAGCATCGAAAGGCAGGGACCAGGTAGCCCCGAAGTAACCATTAAAGCGCTGAGCTTTATCGATCACCTGACCAACGAATCGCGCATTGCCGACGTGGGTTGCGGAACTGGCGGCCAGACTATGGTGATGGCACAACATGTGCCGGGACAGATTACAGGTATTGACCTGTTCCCCGATTTCATCAGTTTGTTCAACATTAATGCTGTTCATCTGAATCTTCAGGATAGGGTAAAGGGTATCATTGGTTCAATGGACAACCTGCCTTTTCAGGATGAAGAACTGGACTTGATCTGGTCGGAAGGTGCGATCTATAACATCGGCTTCGAACGGGGACTAAAGGAATGGTGGAAATTTCTGAAAAACGGAGGTTTTATTGCTGTTTCGGAAGTATCGTGGTTCACCGAAGAACGGCCTGCCGAGATCAATGATTTTTGGCTGGATGCTTATCCTGAAATAGACACGATCCCGAATAAAGTCGCCCAGATGCAAAACGCTGGTTATATACCCGTCGCTTTGTTTATCCTGCCCGAAAACTGTTGGACCGAACATTTCTATGCTCCACAAGTTGCGGCTCAGGAAGCTTTCCTGAAAAAATATGCAGGGAATCAGGCTGCCGAAGAGTTAGTGGCAAACGAACGGCGCGAAGCCTTGTTGTATAGCAAGTATAAGTCATATTACGGCTACGTTTTTTATATCGGGAAGAAAGTATAGGCTTATCCTTTTTACTGATCCGATGACTTCAAGTTTATCGGATCAGTGACTTCTTTTTATACTTCAGCAATAGATTTTTGTTGAAGCTAACCATTCAGTTAATGTCGAATTTATCGGTAACCATTCTGAAATAATCGACACAAAAGTTTTTTTTTATTGATTTAGTAATTATTTCTCCTGCAAAAAGGCCAATGAATAAACTTTTTACCGATTCTTTCGAGTTGGTATTGATGGATAGGGAAAAGTTATTTCCGGAAGAACTGCTGGATGCCGATGAATAGCCTGTATGTGAATGTATTGTTGCTATTCTCATACTAATAGGTAAATAAATGTGCCGATATTTTTATTATCTCAAGCCGCAACCGGATGATTCTAATTGGTTGTGATGGCTCTTTAACGGCCGACAAATGGAATTTCCTGACAAGAACCGATTTGTAAAAGTTGAAGCCTCAAGACAATTGCGTTTGAATGAAAAATATGCCCGGTCTGTTTTCATGGTTGTATTTTGAGATGTTAAATAAGTGAATAATCGGATTGCTTAACATTGATTTGTTCATTTTGTTATCAGAAAGATGATTTTGGTGTTTCTAATCATTAGATAAGCGAAAGGTATCAGGAAAATGAGTTACTTTTATCCGAAAATTTAAGGATTCGAAATACAATAAAATGAATAAAATTCTTGTCATACTGTTACTTGTGTTTTCGGCAACACAACTTAAAGCCCAGCAAACTGTTTCGCTGGGTGTAGGAGGTTACGAAAATTACAATTTAGCTTTCACTCAAAAATGGGGCTGGAACAGTTACCAAATAGGATTCGGATTAAAGCCGCCATTTAAACTTGTTACCAGCAACTATACCTTTTCACTTGCTGTATTTTGGGACAAAACGGGTAAGTTTACAGGCCCTAAATGGCCTGTTTATTTGGTAAACCGATTTACATTTTGGGAAAAAGACAATGATTATTACAATTGGAAAGTTTTAACTTCAGGAATTGGCATTGGAGGTAAAATATTTGTATTTAAAAAAACAGGAATTTACTACGAGGTTGCGCCAAGTGCGTCCTTTGTATTGAATTATGAACGGAAAACATTTGAGAAAATAGGTTGGCCCAAGTTGTTTAACGTGAATTACGGAATAGGCATCTTTAAACAATTCTAATGCGCTGGATATTCATCTTCATTATTATAATAGTAATTGCCGCCTGTAAGAAAGGTGATACATTTCCTGATGTACCAATAGATATTGAAGATACCCGGGTGCTGGGCCATCGGGGTGGCGGTTTTTATGATGGATTACCAAACACTTTTGAAGCTGCTGTCTTTGGTTTCGAGCATTTTGATGGTATAGAAGTCGATATTCAAATGAGTTCCAATAATACCATTTGGGCTTCTCATGATGCGTATATTGATGGTTGTGGCTTATGGGCAGGTGGTTGTTTTAATAATGTGTCTGACAACGAAATTCTTCGGATTGATACATGTTCGGGATTTACTCACAAGTACGTTCGCCTCGATGATATTTTGGTTTATATGCAGAAAAACTATCCGGACAAATACATTTCGTTGGATGTCAAGTTTTTTGATGGTTGCAGTCCTTCGTTATTCGATATTAACGCGATGTATAATTATTATCATGCCGAGTTTCTTCAAATTACTGCCATGCTTCAGAAGTATGATTTAGCCGACCATACTCTTATTGAATCAGAAATCACTCAATTTCTTGATTTATTTGTTGAAACAAATCAGGATTATCATGAGTATTTATCCATATTCGATGATTTTGATAAAGGAACAGTTACTGCCCTTCAAAAAAAATACGATGGCATTTCTTACAAAAACGACTTTACCAACTCAATCACAGCCGACCATATTAATTTGGTTCACCAGAAAGGACTTCGAATTCAGGTTTGGACCACCATGGACAGCACCCAACTGGCAGATATTAAAAAGATTAATCCGGATTATATCCAGTCGGAAGTTTATAAATGAGTATTTTTAAATTGCCTCAAAAATAATCGGATTATGTAAGCAAAAATTTATCCTGAATCGGGTGTAGAATTAAATCCTTTCATCGCAAAAAAAATACGAAAAGGTCATGAATATTGGATCGTTTGGACTGTATAAAAGGTTTATCAACAGCGCCATATGCGACTGGAAATCTCTTTTATCCGGCTATGGTTTTGGAGGTTTTAACGAACATCAGTACCTAAAAAATTATATTCGCTTGTTGCAGTCTGTAAAACTGTAAAACATGATTAAAACACGTTTTCTTTTTCAACTGATTGTGTGAAAAGTATTCAAAATGAACTTGTTGAAAAGGAATTTGGGCATCACGATGAACCTTTTATCAAAGATTCAGTGTTTTTTAAATAAGACAGTTTGTTAAAATAAATACCAGAAATCCTGATTGAAATAGGGACAATTTTTTATTAAAACATGAAATCGAACTAAGGACGGATCTCATTCCACAATTATTTTCTGCGTAGCTTTTTCGTCTTTGGATTCAATGGTCACAAAATAAACTCCACCGTCCGAAAGGTTTTTAATCTTTCGGGTCAAGGTATTTTCACCCGAATTCAGATTTTTCAGAACTGATTTTTCCAGTATTTTCCCATTCATGTCGGAGATCATGAGCTTAACCTCAGCCGGAGTTTCAAGATTGAATTTCAGGATAAATTTTCCATCGTTGATATTTGGCAAAACCTGAAGTTGCAGTTTGCCAGTACTTTGACCATTCATTTTGTCATTGCCAAGCGGTATGTTTTTAAGGAGAAAAACCTTGTAGATTTCATTGCTGGCGCTACTTTGCGAGCCGTTGTTAGTCCAGAAAACATTGGGAGCAGAGCTGTTTATTCCGCCATAAATGTATCCGATTAATGTGGTATCCGCCGTAATTTCGTCCAGTTTTATAACTTCATTGTTATATTGAGGCAAGCCTTCCTTCCGGATAAATTCTGACCCTGCACCCAAAAGAGCTGGCATCTCAATTGGTAATTTATATTCAGCCATCTTTCCTGATTGGTCTCTGGTAACCCTGGCAATGGTTTTCACAAAAGGGACATTGTTATCCTGAACCAATATTCCGGCACTATCGGAGTATTGCGCGATACCGCCAAAAAACAAGTTGTGCATTTCGTTGGTGCGGGCGCTGAATAAAGGAATATGGGCGCAGTGATAATGGTTGTAATATTGCAGGAAATCCTTAATTACAGAATATCCCGTACTGTCGATATTGACACAATTTAGAAAGGGTAAATCTGCGTCAATCTGGAAAACACCTGAAAAGGCGGTTAATCCTTCCTGCCCGTCAGGCATGATTTGCGGAATCACGTTAAAATCGCGACGGTGCAGGGTAGCTGTATCTGTGTGCGAAGTCAAATGTGCTACGTTTATTGCAGTTCCATCATCCTGAATGGTAAATTTGCGGATTGAATTGCTGTATTCCTGGGTAAAAGATGGATGGTTCATTGGATTATACCTTCCGGTAAAACGTTGGCCTCCTGTGAGATAATAGGTGTCGTAAATCATATTCAGATAACCTCCGGTAACGGCAAGCCGCTCATCTTTTATCTGCCTGAAATATCCGGTAAATGAAGTTTCGTTCACGACAGCCTGAATAACTTCAGGAACATTTATTGCCGTGAGAAATGGATAAGTAATATGATCGTCTTCGGTTTTGCTGTATCCATATCCTCCAATAATATACAGGTAATCACCATTCTGATAAAATTCCATGTTGGTGGAGCTTAGTTGCTCCTGAATAGAAGCTGGCAATGAGCTTAAAGGAGCCGACCACTTTTTACTCAAACCCGGATCGACCACCGTGAGCTGATTGTTTTGCCCTGCTTCGTCAAATGTCGCCCATGGCTGACGACGATGCAAACCATCTAATCGTCCTCCAATAATTAACCATTTACCCTCACTTTGTCCATAAGCATAAGTTTGCAAGCCACCCAATTCGTTGATATGTAGTGATTCAAGCTTAATTTGAAAAGGTGCTGTTTGCGCTTTTCCATGTATATTGAAAGCCAGCAGCAGGAGAAAAATAGGAACTATTTTCATGATCAGAATCATTTGGGTGAAAGTAGAAAGGTTAATTAATTGCTGTATATTTTAGCTTTAGCAAACCTCAAACTTACTTTTTCATACGTCCAGGTCATTCCTGCAGTTATCAGGAAAATTGCTGCAAACCAATACCCATATACCGAAAGTTCTTTCGTCTGATAAATTGCAGTGGCAATGTTCCCAATAATGAGCCATTGGATGATGTAAAATGCCGTGATGTTTTTGCCGAGCCACCGCAGAAAAACGATTACCGGGAATTCGCTGAATTTCTGAACGACCAACCAAAGCAACATTACCCACAAAACGTCAACTCCCAAAGTCCATAGGAAAAACGGAAAAGTATGATGATAATATTCCGACAGATTGATGGTTGTTTCAAATCCTGATTTGGAAAATGCCAGTACCAAAATTAGAATGACCGATAGAATGGCAATTGAAATTGTTTTCTGTTTTTGAACAAATTCCCTGATCTTTGGCTCCATCTTCACGAATAAAAAACCGATTAATGGGTAGGCTAGCCAGGGAAACAACGGGAAATACGACCAGGAATAGTTGCCACCGATAAATGGAAAAATGTAATTCCGTTCGGTAACCATTAATAGCTCATTGAAATACGAGGTTGAGCCACTGACCAGCAGAATCAGGGATAAAACGATCCATTGTTGTCCGTATTTTAGCATTTTTAGAACTGAAAGGATGATGATGCTCAATCCAGCCAGATAGAAAATATCGACTCCAAAAATTGCCTGAAGCGGGTCGAACTTCCAGCCTTCTGTCCAGATTTTCAGGAGTAAATGAAAATTCAAACCAATATTCAGGAAAATACCGAGTATAAAAATCAGCACTCCACGGAGCATATTCTGAGCGGCACTTTTTTTACTTAACGCAACAAAATAACCCATTACCATCATGAAAATGGGGACACCAACCGGTCCACCCAGCAACAATAGAATTCTCCCGAACAGACTTTCCCTTCCTGAATAATCAATGAATGTTTCCAGAATATGAACCGGAACAATCAGAAATACTGCAAATCCTTTCAGCAAATCGGGTAAGGGAGATCGATTTACTATTTCATTATTTACCATTTACTATTTTTAAAAAATCATTGCACCACAATCTTTTTCGAGATCGTTCTCTGATTATCGTATTCAATGTTATAAAGATAAGTTCCCGCAGCCAGGTCGTTGACATTCATAGCAATGTGGTCGGAATGGCTGTCGATTAGGAAGTTTTTGATCTTACGTCCGTTGGTGTCATAGACATTCAGGCTGGCACTTTTAACATTTACCGGAAGTTCATATTCCAGGCGGATTACCTCAGTTGCCGGATTTGGCAATGCATTCAGGAGAATGTCCTGTTGCTTATCTGAAATACTGGCCGAAATAACCGGAATGCCCGAAATACTATAAATATTCGTCCATACTTTCTCCGGGAAAACTGAATAGTCGAAACAATATGCAAATAGTTTATATTCAGCATCTCCGGTTTTATTCACATAAATATACTGGGCGTTATCAATTGGCTGAAGAACAGTCCCATTGTCAGTTATAACCTTCGCTCCGTAGATGTAATAATAGGATGAAGAGGTTGAAACATATTTGTAATAAGTATAAACCAATTCAACCTGGGCGTCGGTGTTGAAAAGGTTTTGTGAAACGTACTTCACATCAGCCAGATAATACCCATTTGGAACTGTACAATTGATAGTTTTGAATAGCGAGTGATCCATGTTGTAAATCCTGACCTGATTGGCGGGAACATCCATCAGATAATACTTGTAGCCAAGCGTTTCGAGTTTTACAACTGTGGTTGAATAGTTATAAGTTTTTTGCAGGGTAATTTGACCGTAAACTACAGCAATGGTGAATACCAGCAAACTGGTCAGAATGATTTGTTTCATGATTTTTTAGATTAGTTAATTTGAACTGGATTTTTTAGAACGAACAATTAATTTTGAGATTCATATCCTTTGCCGTTGGCTTCAGCCAACGGTTGAGTGGAAGATAACACATCCGGGCTTTAGCCCAAAATTCAATGAATTGGGTTAAAACCCATTGTCTCTTTTATTTCAAATTCCGTCCCATGAATGGGACTGCAAAGGATAAAACTGCATTATCACACGATCTGTAACACAGACGGCAAAGAATCTAGCCTATTTTATCAACCCCAACCCTTCGTTAGCCGACTTATCGCCGGGATTGTACAGGTTCACTTTATTGAAAAGGACCTTTGCCTGACTGGTGTTCCCCAAAAAGTAGGAAGTCCAGCCGAGCATTAATAGGCCGTCGTAACCAAATGGATAGAGATCGACTACTTTTTTGAAAAGCGTATTGGCCTTGTTGTAATCTTTTCGTCCGTAGTAAACCAGCCCAAGCCGGTACAAGGCCACCGAATTGTTTGGACTTGTTTCCAAAATGGCGTCGTATATTTTAATTACATCGTTCCATTTTCCGAGTGCGACCAGCGGCAGAATTAAACCAAAACGTGCTTCTTCCGAATACGGTTTCAGCTTTTGTGCCCTGCCGTAAAAGATAATGGCTTCGTCGAACAATCCGGCATTGTAGTTTAACCAACCCAGCCTGAGGTTCAGTTCGTAGGATGATTCGTCATACACTTTTTTTAACGGCTCCATGGCGGCCGTAAAGTCTCCATTTTTTTCCGTCGCATAACTTTTCGAAAATGCGGCCTGCAAAGTTTCCTGATTGACCTGCGAGAATGCAACGTTCACCACGATCAGAAAAATAAAAATTACGGTACTCTTTTTTAAAAATTCCATGATATTCCTGCTGTTATTGTGTGTTTTAAATATTTATATTCCAAGGTGTTACTCTTGTATCCTTCGGTGTAAACCTGATATTTTTCGATCACGTTTTGATTGATGTACCGGAATACAAACTGGTATTTTTTACCCAAAGGAAAATAGACACTTCCCATCATCTTGCGGTCTGATCTTCCGGGGAAATTGGCGATTACATAACCCGCCGACTCGACAAAATTTTCCATTTCGCCAAAAAGATACTGGCCTGACAAATGGATCTTTCCAAGTGTGGCTCCACCCGAAATCCCCATGGCATTCCATCCAAACCCATCAGTCCCAGATTTAAAATAAACTTTTGGCGTAATGTAGAGTTTGGCATTCGAAAGCGGATAATAAGTTACCCACGACGAAAGCTGCGTGAATTTTGAATCATTTATTTTCCCGGCGTTGAATTCCAACCCAGGCGAAAAGTTTCCAAAATTTGACCAGACGGCAGTTGAAAAAACGGCATCGCTGTAACTTGTTTTTGTAATGCCATATGTTTTTGTTGAATCCCGATTTAACCGACCTGCATAAACATCGCCACTCCCGAAAATTAAATTCAGCGAAGGCGAAATGTTCAGTTTTTTACCGATCACCCAAACCGGATTGATAAAATACTGGAACTGATTGATGCTGATTGGTGAAGTGGTTTGTCCGCTCCAATCCACAACAGCCTCGCGGTTTACACCGATATAAGTCAGGTTGTGGTTCAGGGTAAAATTGGGCGCAACCCGATGGCTGAGATCAAACGAATGAAAAGTGTAATTTTTCAGGAAATAACCTTCGCCATAATCATCGCCCAGATTGACCTCGGTGCTGAAATCGTGTGTTTTCAGGCTTTCAAAATCAGGATTAAAACTGTAACCGGTTTCATAAGCCAGACGGGTAACCCCAATATCATGAAAACCGATTTTCTTTTTCAGCGCATCAGAGAAAAATGGAGCGTATTTTACCGCTTCCAGCGATCTGCCACTATAAACAAGGCTGTAATATACATATTCCTGAAGCCAATCGAACGACTTGTCGCTTTCATAAGCTTTTAAAAACCAAGGCGCAGCATTCCGGTATTTTCCCTGATTGTACCAGGCAATACCGGTTCGCACCTGAAGGTAAAAAAAGTCGATCCCTTGCTTCCGTGCTTCCTCTGAGAACTCAATCAATTCGGGCCATTTTTTTTCCTGAAAAAGCGCGTACGATCGCTGATCAACGACCGCGAAATTCAATTTTTCCTGTGCCTGGACAGCAGTCAGAAAAACAATAAAAAGGCTCATTAATACTATTCGTTTCGACATGTCATCTGGATTTTTAAATCGTTTGCGAGGATTTCAATCTCAAAAACCCCGCTTTCTTTGATATTAATTGTGAAATCATATTTTGCAGTTTCGCGTCCGGCAATTCTTTTGGTAATTCCCGAAACCATTTTCAAATCGCCCGACGAAAGTATGTCGCCTGATTTTTTGATTTCAAGCGAATAATCCACTTTCAGGAATAAATACATGGGGGCAATAAAATCCTGAAGAAATTTAAGCAAACCTCCAAACATCATATTTACCGGAACCTGGTCGCGAATACTGCTGTTGGGCAAAAAACCCAGCGGAACTTTGAAAATTGACAGGAAAAACCAGTACAATGGTGATTCTTTCTTTCCAGTGAAATTGGTGAAATAGTGCAGGTTCCCATTGTTGTAGAGGTAAGCGATCGAACCGTCTTCCTCACTTTCGAGGTAAGTTGAATTGAAAACATCGGTATTCACTTTCCAGTTGAAATTGTCTTCTTTTTGGATGGCGCCGGTTTTTACATTTTCTATCTTAATTTCTCCTGAAATCCGTTGTCCGGGAATAAAATGCAACACTTTGGCCAACTGCTCATTTTTTACCGGATTGGCCACGACCTGCCCTTTTTGCGGAAACGAAAAAGTTTCGAAGGTGTATTTCTCACCTTTTAAAAGATAATGTCCCAATGGATAATCGAGTGTTGGTGAGGCAATGTAGGGTGTGGGCTGAAACTGAAAATGCAGGTGCGGATAGGGCGAACGACCCGAGTTTCCACATTTGCCCAGCAACTGCCCCTGCTTTACACGATCTCCTTCCTTCACTTCAACCGAATGGTATTTTAAATGCGAAAGTTTCGAGTAAATTTCATCAGTGTGTTTTAGAATTACCGTGTTTCCCCAGTTATTTTTGGTATCCACATCGCCGATAATATTATCGGGTATGGAGTTGATTACCTCCATGACAGTACCGTCGAACGGAGCAGTAACCGCCTTTCCAAAGCAGAAATAGTCCTCCGGAAAATCACCGCTTCCTTTAAATTGCTTGCCATTTTTGTCGGTGATAATAAAGTCCCAGGCATTTCGCCAGGCCCCTTTGTGGGTGTGCTCACCGTTGTGCCCCTGGCTCACTTCCCATTCTCCAAAAAATGGCAGTGAAGCAGCAACCGGAAATCTTGCCGGAAACCGTTTCAGGTTGCCCGATTGCAAATACAGGTTTCGCTCCGGATTGCCTAACTGTACAGGCGTTTCAATTAATCCACCCGGTCGTTTTTCCCGAAGTTTCAAGGCGTAAAGAAACATCAGCACAACCATGTTAAACGGCAGCGAATAGGGCGAAATGCGAAAAACCTGAAAAAGGTGCTGGGTGCTGATGGTGATTAAAACTACGGAAGGCAGCAGAATGATGATCCACGCATAACTTGTTCGCCCCGGGATCAAATAATAGCCGCCAAGCGCCACAGCCGTCAGGATATAATTGAATCCGATAAATGTGTAACTCAGTGAATTGAATTCGATGCCAACCAGAATATAAAATAGGTACGAAACGGAGTAACCCAGAATGGAAAGCACAAAGGTGATGCGCGAATAAATCAGTAATCCGAATGAAATAATGATTCCGGCAAGCAATCCTTTCTGGAAAAAGATGGCTCCAAGCGAATAAAAATAGATCCGGATAAATGAAGAATCTACCAGGGCTTCGAGCCAGTTGTACAATCGAACCATGGTATGTCCACCCAATCCGAAGAGTTCGTTGTAGGTGTAAATTCCACGTTCGCTAATGTTCAGCGCGGTAAGTTCTCCGCCCGATAAACCAATAATCCAGATGGTGACCAGAAACGGGATGCTTAAAAAAGGTAACCCGTATTTTCCGAGAACTCCCTGAAAAACAATTGTCAGGAAGAAGCAGGTTATGGCCGAAATGGCAACCAGTACATATAGTTCGACTGAAGGCTGGAAGGCCAGACCAACTCCCAGTCCAACCAGCAAGCTGTTAAAACCGTACAAACCCGATTTCAGAAAATAGGTGTTGTAACCCAAATAATAGGCCAGCAGATTTGCAACGGCAACGGCAATCAAACCACCAATTCCGGCGCCATAATCAAAGAAGCTGATGAGCACCAAAAAAGCAGCCAGCACTTTGGATGTGGAAAAAAATATCTGCGAATAACTGTTTAGCACCGAAAACAGAATATCCTTGCCAATTTGTTGCGTGGTCTTTTCCATACTCATGTGTTCGGAATTTCTATTATCTCTTCGGATTCAATTCTGATTGTTTGAATGTTTCCAGGCTTTCTTTTTTCCTGATGATCTGTGTTTTGCCGTCGTTGTCGATCAAAATAACGTTCGGACGATAAGTAATAAATTGCATCGATTGTGTAATGTTGTACGCACCAACCCGTTCAATAACCAACTGTTCGCCGGTTTTAACCTGTGGAAAAACAATGGCATCGCGGATTACATCGATATTCATGCACAATGGGCCGTAGATCGTTGATTCCTCAGCATTTCCCAATTCGCGGGTTGGATAAACTCCTAAATTGTACCAGAACGAGGTAAACAACAAATTGAC
>CAMDGL010000091.1 GCA_945897845.1 Chitinophaga pinensis
TACCTTCGCTTATCAGATCTTTACCTGACCTACGCCGAAGCGCTGAATGAATCTGAACCCAATAATCCGGATATCAAGAAATACATCAACCTGATCAGGAAAAGAGCCGGGATTGCTGAATTGCCTGTACTGCCTGCTGATAATACACAGGAAGGGATGCGTAACCGTATCATCAATGAAAGAGCGGTTGAATTAATGTTCGAGGGGCACCGCTATTTCGACCTGAAACGCTTGAAAATGGGCCACGTATTGGCAGCACCGGTTTACGGTATGAATACAGTCGCAAATGGAAGCACTATCCGTTTTGAACGGTTTAAATTTGAAGACAGGGCGTTCCCTGCTCATTTATACCTTTATCCGTTTCCGCTTGACGATGTGCTTAGATCACCAGGTTTACTTCAGAACCCGGGCTACTAAACTGATGAGAGGTTTTGTACATGAATATTTATGATTCAAAAATTAATACTATGAATAAATACATCGATAAAAAGATTTGGCTTCTTATGATTTTGCTCCTTTTTGTCGGACAAGTCAATTTGTCTGCGCAGGATTCGTCAATCACTGATACAGCCAAAGTCATCCAAATAAGCAGCGAATTAATTGACATTGCTTTTGGAAAACAATCCAAACGTGAAATTACTTCCGCAATTTCCACTGTTACTTCGGATGTTCTTCTGAAAAATACTGTCACCAATGTTGGAAATGCGCTTTCCGGCCGTTTACCCGGACTTACTGCCGTGCAGCAATCCGGCGAACCCGGTTCTGATTTGGCCAATCTGTTTATCCGCGGGAGAAACAGCTATAATGTGAATTCCCCGCTCATTCTGGTGGATGGTTTTGAAACTGATTTTCAACAACTATCGCTTTATGAGATTGAGTCCATTTCCATCCTGAAAGATGCTGCGTCGCTTGCATTGTATGGACAAAAAGGGGCAAATGGTGCTATTTTGGTCACGACAAAACGTGGTAAGGAAGGACAAACCCGTATAACCTTTAACCTGTACGGCGGAATGCAGAATCCTCAGAAAATGCCTGATTTGCTTGATTCCTACGAATATGCATCGTTGTATAATGAGGCGCTTCAAAACGATGGACTTCCTGCATTGTACAGCCAAAGTGATCTTACGCATTTCCAAACCGGGGATCAACCTTACACTCATCCCAACAACAATTTCTTTGATCAGCTTATCCGGCAGAATTCAAACCTTGTACAGGGAGATTTGGGCCTCAGTGGAGGAAATCAAAGTGTAAAATATTTCGTTTCCATGAACTACATGCAGAATGGCGGACTGTACAATTATACTGATCTGAATGAAGGATACAGCACACAAGCCTCTCTGAGCCGTTACAATTTACGCACAAACCTGGATATTGCCATCACGGACAAACTGTCGGCAAAGATTGATGTGAGTGGCCGGCTCGATGACCGCCATTACCCTGGTAGCGGTGCCGCTGAAATTTGGAACGGAATGTACAATACCCCTCCATTGGCTTACCCGATGATTAACCCGAATGAAACCATAGGTGGAAACCAGCAATACACCAATAATCCTTATGGATTGTTGACGGCAAGCGGGTATCAGTCATCCAGTGAACGTAATCTGAATGTGTCGGTTCGCCTGAAATATGATTTAAGCGACTGGCTTAAAGGTTTATCTGCCGGCATCAATGGTTCAGTCAGTAACTGGATGAGAGCCAATGATAACAAATCCAGGACTTTTGCGGTATATGCATTACAACAGGCTGCGGATGTATTTACATATACAAAAATCGGTGAAAACTCTGCATTGAGCTGGGTTACCGGCTCAGGCCATACCAACAGGAATTCGTTTGAGGGCAACTTGAATTATGAAGCCAAAAAAGATGATCATGCCCTGTCGGCCATGTTGTTGTACCATATGGATCGTTATGTCGTTAGGGGCTCTCATATCCGTCAGGGGCATCAGGGTTTTAGCGGGCGTGTACATTACGGTTACAAAGACCGCTATCTTGCCGAGATTTCAGCAGGCTATTATGGTTCTGAAGTTTTCAAGGAAGGAAACCGTTTTGGATTGTTTCCTGCCGGAGCCCTCGCCTGGATTCTATCTGGTGAGGATTTCATGAAAAATTCACTCCCTTTCATCAACTATATGAAATTAAGAGGTTCTTATGGTCTAACCGGAAGCAATACCTCTTTTACAGGGATTTCTGTTTCTGACCGTATTTACTACAACCAGTATTATTCCGGTGCCACAGCATATGCTTTTGGCCCGAGTATTACTACCAATGTGGCAGGAAGGCAGGAAGGCCGGCTGGCAAATCCAGGAATTACATGGGATAAAGCCGCAAAAGCAGATGTGAGCGTTGAAATGACCCTGTTCAACCACGTGAATTTCATGTTCGATTATTTCAATGAGCACAGGTCCGATATCTTAACCGTGGATAATAGTATTCCCGGTACACTGGGATTCAGCAACAGTCGCCTTCCATGGCGAAACGGGGGGGAAGTGAAAAACCACGGTTATGAAACCACCCTTGAATATTTTGGTTCAGCAGGGGATTTTAAATATTCTATCGGTACCGGATTGTGGTTCAACCGAAGCGAGATTGTAAAGCGACCTGATTTAACCATCTATCCCGATGAATACCGGAATGCTGTAGGAAAACCTGTAGGCCAGATCTTCGGGTTGGAAGCCATCGGGTATTATAAAAGTGATGCCGATGTAGACAATTACCCAAAACAGTTTTTCGGAATTGTTGGTCAGGGTGATGTTATTTACAAAGATATGAACGGAGATAACATGATTGACGACAACGACAAAAAGCCGATTGGCTATACTGATATCCCGGAATTTACCTATAATTTCGATCTGAACCTTCAGTACAGGAACATTGATTTTGCCCTCTTTTTTCAGGGGGTTGCCAATAGTTCAGCCATGCTCGGCAGTTATTTCATCCCCTTCAGCACAAAGGGAAATGCTTTTGATTATGCCTTTGACCGTTGGACCACGACCAATCAAAATGCTGCATTTCCACGCTTGTCAACCGTGGCGAATGCCAACAACAACCAATCCAGTACCATCTGGCTCCGCTCTGCTGATTACCTTAAGTTAAGGAATATGGAATTGGGCTACACCTTGCCGGATCGTCTTCTGAAAAGCATGAAAATCGATAACATGCGTTTCTTTGTCCGGGGCATGAACCTCTTTTCTTTCAACAAGGAAATTGACTTTACGGATCCTGAAAACCTATCCGGTTATCCATCCATGAAATCAGTCAGTTTGGGTGTTAATGTAACCTTATAAATGAGTAATTATTAAACTGCGAAGTATGAAAAAATACATCAAAATTATATCAGGTTTGCTTTTAATGACCATTGTCTTCACATCCTGCGATTTTCTGTCAGTTGATGACAGGGAAATGCTGACAAAAGACCTGGTATTGAAAAGAGAGGATGATACCAGGGGCTTATGGGCTACTTTATACAGCAATCTGCCACTCGGTTTTACCAACATTTCCGGTACTGCCATGCTTGCATCAGCCAGTGATGAAGCCGACCACAATGCTCCTTTCCATCCGGTGCAAAATTATAACAACGGAAGCTGGGGACCATACAACAATCCGGATGATATCTGGAATCAAATGTATGCTGCGATCCACAATGCCAACAACTTTTTAGAGGTTTCTGACACTATTACCTATAATGAGTTTAAAGTGGTAGACCCGACTTATTATACTACTCTTACGACGAACATGAAATTCTACAGGTTGGATGCGAGGTTTTTTAAAGCCTATTTTCATTATGAGTTATGGAGACGTTATGGAGATATCCCGATTGTTGACAAAACGATAACCCTGGAGGAGAGTTATGCACTTACAAGGCAAAGTTCCGAAGAGGTAAGAAAATATATTCTTGCTGAACTTGATGCCATCATTCCTCAAATGCAGGTCACCTGGGAGAGTTTATATATGGGGCGAATTACAAAAGGAGCAGCTCTGGCTCTGAAGTGCAGGGTACTATTATTTGCGGCAAGTCCATTGAACAATAGCGGACAATACAATAAACCGCTTTGTGAAGAAGCTGCAAAAGTTGCAAAAGAGATCATTGATTTAGGAATTTACAAGCTGAATATCAATTATCGTGATTTGTTTCTGAACACAACGGCAGCCAATACGGAAATTATCCTCGATTACCGCAATGCCAATTCGAATTATATGGAGACATGGAATTACCCTGCGGGAGGAAACCGTATTTATGCTTACAATGTGGGAGCTAATGCAACCTGTCCGTCTCAGAATCTCGTGGATGCTTACGAGATGAATAACGGGAAAGCCATTTCTGATCCCACATCAGGGTATGATCCGGCCAATCCTTATGTAAACAGGGATCCGCGGCTTGCACTGACTATCTCTACCAATAATTCCATGTGGAATGACAGTACGATTAAAGCCTATGTGGGTGGAGTCGACGGAATCGGAAAAACCAATTCAACATCGACAGGTTATTACCTGAAAAAATACATCCAGGAGAAAGTCCAGCTTACAACAGCCAAAACGGCTTCACATGTGTGGCATATTTTCCGATATGGCGAAGTATTGTTGAATTATGCTGAAGTTATGAATGAAGCTTTCGGACCTGATGTTGTTCCGGCTAATTTTGTGATTTCATCCAGGGATGCCCTCAACTTGATCAGGAAAAGAGCGGGTGTGAATATGCCTGAAGTCGCTTCAGGATTGTCTCAGGCTGCTTTCAGGGATAAAATCAGGAATGAGCGAAGGATTGAGCTCGCCTTTGAAGACCATAGGTTCTGGGATGTCAGGCGCTGGTTGATTGCCGATCAAACCGAAAATGCACCCCTGATGGGAATGAGGATCACTAAGACTGCACCCAACACCTTTACTTACGAAAAGGTGAATATCGAAGACCGTAAATTTACGGCACCAGCCATGTATTTCTTCCCGATCCCTTACAGCGAATTGGCAAAATACCCGGCTTGGTCACAAACAACTGGATGGTAATATCTAATATCTATATATTATGAGAACATTATTATTAAATTTTAAAACTCTAAGGTTGAAGCCGTTTCGTTTCAGTTTCAATATACTAATCCTTTCCCTGTTGTTTTCTGTTACTGGTTGCGAAAAGGAAGATACTTCCGGCCCCACCATTAAGGGATTTTTAAATGGGACAGAGGTAAAGGAAATCAAGGTTACCGCAGGTGCCACCATTAACTTTAAGTACGAAATTCAATCTTCTTCCCCGCTTTCGAAAGTGGAGGTTTTTGTGCGCAAAGGGATCGGGCTGGGAACAGACTCACAGTTGTTCACCCGGAAAGAGGCTGTTGCAGGCGATCTGGAAGGAAACAGTTATATCGTTGAAGGATCACTGGTAGCCACTACTGATATGATGATTTCTGCAGGTGCAATTGATGTTGACGGGAATATCACTATCCTTCAGCTCAATGCGCTTCTCGATGTCTCTGAATTCGACGACCTCATTCTGATGGATGCCAAAGCAGACGGAACATCAAAAACGTTTTGCAATAGCCAGTATGGGCTGCTGTTATTTGCGGCCAATACTGCCGCCGATCCGGCTGCTGTCGATTTCGGATATATCTATATGGAGAGTAATGCCAATGTAAAGGCAAGTTTGGTTTCTTTCGGCGATTTCGGAAAAACAGGTACTTATCCCATGGTCGGAGCAAATAATGTGACCCAGTTTAAAAAAGCTCAGGCTTACGATAATACCAATGCAGGCATTGAAGCCGCTTTTTCTTCCGGGACAAACTATCCTTCAGTGATTGGAATTGAAGCAGGCCGTGCCGCAACCAATCTCAAGGACGGAGATGTCATTGCCTTTAAAACCCAACAGGGGAAGTCAGGCTTAATCCTTGTCAAGACTGTCGACCGGAAAAGCGAAGCAGCAAGCAGTGAGCAAACCATTAAAATAAAGATGGTTGTGCAAAAGTAAATGGGATAATTATCCTTCTGTTTAGCTGTTACTGAAGAACAATATGTCTGCGATTACGATTGCGAATGGCACGGATTGCAGATTTTATAAACTTTTAATTATCGTAAAATGAAAAATAGAATCGTTTATTTCTTAAGTTTTTTTGCATTCATCAGCCTGCTTCTGATCGGGTGCGACGATCAGGAAGAATCATCGGTAATCACCATTGACTCTAGTATTAACGGAGCAGTGCTTGATGAGGTGGCGGTAGAACTTAACTCTCTTGTTACCTACGAATTTGATGTTCAGTCAACGGAAAAGCTGGGAAAAATAGAGTTAATCAAAACTGTAAATGGTGTCAGTAACAACATTTATGTTGTCGGCTATCCAACCAGTACCGGTGAAAAAGTGGCTGGTTCGGTTGAAGTTACCAGTGAAATGCAGCTGACCTTAATCGCTTACGGGAATAAGAAAACGGTGTCAGACAACACAAAAACCATAACGATTAAGATTTTCGCAACAACCAATCCTGTGACTGAGATTACCCTGACATCTGCCAAAACGGGCGGGGTTATTGCTGATGTGGGGGGAACTATTACTTCCAGAGGAGTAGTTTGGAGTACAAATCCACTGCCCACCATTGACCTAACCTCCAAAACTTCTGACGGAACCGGTACTGGTGCATTTGTCAGCACGCTGACAAATCTTACTCCGGGACAAACATATTATGTCAGGTCATATGTGGTTACCTCTGCAGGTGTTATTTATGGAAATCAGCAGTTATTCAGCGCCTTGGCTCCGCCTGTTCCGGAAATTCCCAACAGTGGCTTTGAATTACCGGTTATTGCCGGTTTTGTGATGAACCCACAACCAAATGTGTGGACATTCACTGGCGGCGGAGCAGGTATGCAGCGAAACGGAAGTGCGTTTGGCGCAGCCACGGCTCCTGAAGGATTTCAGACGGCTCTGTTCCAGCAAGCTGCAGAGATCTCTCAGACTATCCAGTTCACAAATCAGAAATTAGTGCTTTCAATTATGGCTGCACAAAGAGGATCCCAGGGCCAAACATTTGAGTTGTATTATGACGATACATTAATCGGTAAGGTTACTCCTGCTTCTTCAGCATGGGCGACTTATGTCTCCGATGTGTTTACTGCGACAGCCGGACCGCACAAAATCACCATAAAAGCAACCAATGCAAAAGGAGGTGATAACAGCGGGTTTGTTGATAATGTAAAACTGATCTACAAACCTTAAAGGTTTTAAAAAGCTATTTTACAAAACTCTTGAGTCGAAGTGTGTAAAAATAGATGTTGATAAGAAGAGGTTGTTTCAAAAACAGAATTGTTGGCCACTATGGCGGGGCATATTGTAACTGCTTGCAATGATGAAGTTTTGAGACAATCTCTTTTTCTTTCTTGATAATAACCAATAAAGAACCAATCATGTACAGAAAATTTAAAGCAATTGCCAGGTTTCTTCTTACGGTACCAGCCATTTCTTTTATCGTGGGAACTGCATTTTCACAGCCTGACTGGCGGAAGGATTTTATATACCAGGAGCTTGGCAAACGGCCTGCCCTTGAAGTGAGGTATACGGATACCCACCGTGATGCTTTTGAAATTATCGCTGAATCGTACCAACTGACCGGCGACCTGTTAAAACCAAACCTTTTGGTGGAGACAAACACCCGGGAGCCCTGGCTCTGGTTTAAAATGACTGACAAACAGGGGAAAACTTATTCTACCGTCAATACCACTGCCAAGTCGAGGATCAATTTATACAGGAGAGGCCCTTATTTCTGCGAAATTCATTGGGTTGACTTAAAATTTGCAGGGGTAAACGGGGATGACCTTCCCCTGAGAGCAGAAGTTATACTTTATTGCTTCCCTGAAAAGATCAAAGGATCCATTAAATTATTCCCATCAGACGATATTTCCATTGCGACTTTTTCATCTAAAGGGAAAAATGCCAAAAAATTTAATATTCAGCCAGTTATAAAAGACGAAAACCAGTATTTTAATTTTGATCTTTATGGCGAAGAAAAACCGCTTAGTGACCAGGCATTTACCATGAAAAAGGGCAAAACAGCCGTCACATACGACTCCAGAAGAGGTGTATATAAAGTCGGAAGTGAAACAGTCGATGGATTTCAGCGGCAATATTTTGATTCACCCAACGGCTATGAGGATGTTTCCTTTAAGATTAAGAACGATGGGGTACCACGGAAAATATACATTTGCCATGAGACCCTGGTAGGAGAGGGCATTGTTGAAGGTGGCGCTGTTCTCGATGAAACCGGTCATCCGCTGCCTGTACTTGTGCAGGTTTGCAAGAATTTTGACGGAGAAAAGGAGGAGCGGTTTTATAATCCCAGAGATACTGCTTTTAGTGAAACTTACTTTCCGCTTTACCTCGAGCCTTTTGAAGAACTGGATATCAGTTCACTTCACCTCTATCAGAACTGGGGACGACACATGACTAAACACTGGTCTTCGCTCGGTTTTTTCATGGATTACTTTCATACATCGACAGGTGTAACTGAAACCACCTGTTACATTCCTTTCAAATTCGGGCACAAAACAGGAATTGCTATCGGCGATTTCAGGGCAATGAGCCAGAACACCTTCTGGTCAGGACAACCTCAGCACGATAATGTGGCAGGGCATAACTTTCTTACCTATTACGATGGAAATCGGTGGAATTATTCGGAATATCAGGGAACTGTCTATAAAAGTACCGGCAACAACTGGTGCAATGTTGAAATGAAATATTTATCCTCCGACAGTTGTTTACAATTAGTACTTGATATTTGGGAGGTTCCGCAGGATGATGAGCTAAGAAGTTTCTTCACGGCCAGGTACAAGGTATTGCGCCCACTGAAAATTGAAAATGCCAGGGAGAATTTCCGTTTTCTCGACATCAGCTCAACACAACAAAGTTTGCGATACACCGATTTTTCCTATACCGATTTTTCCGAAAAAGTGATTACCAAACCCATAGCGTTTGGTGCCGATCCTTTTAGTGCAAGGGGCATTGAAATACCATCGGAAAATTCATTTGCTGCGGTGACGGGCGAAAGCAAAGGATCAAACGGAGTCATGGTGCGCAGTTTCATTTCGAACAGTGGTGTTAAACCTGCCTTCTCCATTCAGCACAAAACCACGATACCGGAACCAAAAGATACTACGGTAAATGAGCATAAGGTTTACACTCCTGAAATGAAGCCGGGTGATATCCGTTTTAGTCTCGTACCGGCAACTGACCTGCTGGTTCTGAAACCGGGGGATGAAATAACACTGTCGGGCTACTGGCTACCTTATGGCGAATTTACCGGTGCAAAAACTCCTGTTCGTGAAATTGCCACTTTCGGAAGCAAAACGCCGGAAATTACCGCTATCAGAAAAGGGATTGTACTTAAAAACCTTCCTTCAACCATTCGGGTAGACCGCAACCAGGCTGAATTTACCATGAAGGGTGGATTTAATCTGGTACCAGTCATTGCCAATGGATTTACAACATTCCGCAATCTTCAAATATTCAGAAAGATAAATGATGAATGGCAACAGGAATACCACCATCAGAATTCGATGTATGATGGAAACCAGGTATTTATTGATTCTGAAGGAAAATTCGGTGCGGTTTTTCTGGTCATGACCAATGGGGAAGAACAGGAATTCCTGATCCGTCCGGGTGAAAATCAGGAAATACCACAGAAAATGGCAATTGTGCCGGTTAAAGGGCCTAGTGCAGTTTTAAATGTAGGAAACCAGGCATTAAAAAATGGTTTCAAGTTGGGAATAAATCCTGCCCTGAAATATGAATCCCCCCTGGCATGGAATGAAAGTGAAGGCAACTCCTTCTGGTTCAGCAGCTCTTCGGAGAAAATCATGTCGGGCGCACGCGTTACAGGGTTTGAAGAAAATGCTGCCATTCAGTGTTGGTGGCAACCCGCTGTCAAGTCTGATACGCTTTATTCACCAGTAATTGAGCTTCAATCAGGAGATAACATTTTAAAAGGGAAATATGAGCTTACGATTTACCGGAATGGCCGCATGGAGGCGATGGAAACAGCTAAGCCTTTTACTGTTGACCTTCAAAAGGGAGACTATGGCATTGCTGTCTTGTTTAATCCAGCGACAAATCAATCAGTGGCACTTGCATTCCGCGATGTGAGCCGGATAACCCTGAAGAATAAAAATACAATCAGCTTTCAAATGAGTGAACAGATTTGTCATCAGGGACGTAGGAAAGTATTCCAGGGTTACTTTTACCAGTTGAAAGGATCTCCGGCTGCCCTTCTTGAACAGGTGAAACAGCATATGCCAGTGAGAGTTTATTGAAAATTGTTTTCTGATTTGAAGTGAAATGGTTAAAATATTTGGTCGGTTCTTTTGCGCTCTCTTCGCAGTTGCACTATGGTGTTTTCTGTCAGGTGCCATTCAAAAGGTGAGTGGTCAGCCTGTTTGGACCTTCGACTGTGAACAGCAGGGATGGGGAACGCGATCGCATGCCAACAATTTCAGTGTTTCCTATATACCTTACGACAGTGGGTTTCCATCAGGAAGAATAGTTTTCAGGCATACGGAATCCAGGTACGAGAATTGGTTATTTGCCCCTGTGAAAAACAGGATTGATGCAGGTACTTACAAACATCTCTTTTTTTCGTTGGATATTGCCGATGCCGGTGCTATTCCTTCCGGAGGGATTAATGCTCTGTTTGTATGGATCAGTGATACCATTGCCGGCACGCTCAGAACAAAAACTTTTAAAATTTACAAGGGAAGCCATAGCTATCACCTTGATTTATCAACCGATCCAAATTGGAAAGGGGTTGTGGAGATCAGCAGGTTTCATTTCCCTTCGGGAGACCAGCGTTCGCAGGGATATGTTCCCGAAACTGCCCGTTATACCATGGATTGGATTGCCTGTTCTGCAAGCGGAATATTTTCATCTCCTGCTCAGGATACCCAGATGAAGTGTAAACCCTCTTCCGTTCCCGTATTGGCAGAGAGCCTGGAGACGGCAGTTTTTGGTACTTCAGTGTCACTGAAAACCTATCAGATAAGCGGCGGCCAAGGGCAGATGGAATTAAGTTACGGCAGGTCCGGCGATTTAGTCAGGGTTTGGAATTACGGCAATGTTTCTGACGGGCCGGTTTATTCTTCCCTGTCATTTCTTCAACCGAAAAGTGAGTACAGTTATGTGCTGAGAATCATCAATATATTCGGGCGTGATTCCATTTCCGGTAAATTCATTACTGAGCCTGAGGAGGATTACAATCTCAGGGGAAAGAGAGCAATTTGGTTTACTCCTTCTCCTTTCGCTCCGGATATTAACGGTCTGTTTGTTGAAAACGGAGCGCCATGGAGCCTGAATAGAGTTAAAAACAGGGGCTTCCATGTTAGGGAGGACCAGATTATTCCGACAGATCATAACTTCAGTCAAATCGATGTCAGGGCGATGATTTTCGAATTGACAAAAAGGAGGATGCATTTGTCAATGGAAGCCTCCGGTCTGGTTCCGGGGGAGGCAGCCTCGGTGGTGTCGGTTGCCAATGCATCGGTTAAAAGGGCATTTCAGGTTCTTGACAAAATTTACAATCAGGGAGGGAAACTTGATTACCTGAGTCCCGATTGCACCATCAAACGGGTAACGGGCA
>CAMDGL010000092.1 GCA_945897845.1 Chitinophaga pinensis
ACAACAATTGAGTCTTCAATATTCTTCCAAATATTATCCCCCGTTGCATACGAATCATGTTCCAGAACCGAAATTCCGTCGGCATACTGAATTTCGGAAGTATTGTTGAATATTTCCAGGTACTGGTCACCTGAATATGGTTTACCCGCCAGTGTAGTGCTGCCGCTGTAATAGATCTCTTTAATAACAAAAGCACCAAATAAGCTTTCGCGCGCCTCAACTGTTTCTGTTTTGTTGTCAAGTATATCGATATTTTTCTGCCCGTTATAATAATGTTTTTTGTTTCCTGTGGAAAAAGTATGAGAAATGGTAACACTGTAAAAGCCTGGCTCTAACGACGAAAACTGAACTTTGCCATCTTTATCGGTTTCGGCATTATACGCGTAGCTTTTTAGCTGATTGATTAAAGTAACTTTGGCGCCTGCTTTTTGTCCCTGCGGAAAATCAGCGCCAAAATCAACCATCATATCTACCTTGTAGCTATGGTAATCTGGCTCTTTGAGACACGAAACAAAGAGGAACAACAATGAAGTGATCAAAATTACTTTCTTCATAATTTACAGCATTATTTTGATTTCAGCCCCGAAATATACCGAAGGATTTCTTCGGATAAACGAACCTGCCCGTTTATATTCATATTGAGGGCGATAATTTACAGCGTTGTTCACGTAGAAGCTCAATTTCATTTTATCGTAAATTTCTTTCGACAAGCGGAAATTCGTTTGAAATAGAGGTGACATGACTTCCCGGAGATAATAATTCTGGCTTTTTAGGTTAACAAAACGGATATAATCAGGGTTTGTCCTCAATTCAGGAGTAAATGTTTTTGTGCTTCCATCAGCATAAACAAGGTAAATCGGCGCTTCATCATATTCCGGAAAGTAATAACTATCGTACCAAATCGTCTGCAGCGTAGTTGACAGAATCAACCGCAACTTTGGTATTTGGGTCACCATTCTAAGGTTCGTATTCAGTCGTTCACTGATTTTACTTTCTCCTTCAGGATAAATACCTACATACAAATATGGATTTGCGGAGGCGCTTGCTGGCTGAAATTGATACGGAACAATGCTATTGATGCGTTTCGTGTATAACCATGCCCCATCGAGGGCAAACGAAGTGTAAATTGAATTGATTTTCCCGAATTCGAAACTGAACTCGATGCCGGATTTTTGAGTTTCCTGATTATTGACCGGCATCCGGTACGAAACGGGAGCAATCGATGGTATTTTGACAAGTGTTTGTGGATCGGGTTTTGTTCCCGCGGGTATGTTGTAGGGTTGATATCGGTCGTAATTGATGAACAAATAATTGCTCGCAAAGTCGAATCCATTGATCAGGTTTTCTCTGAAAACAGTAATAATTCCATTTACTTTTTTAATCCTGAAAATCAGGCTTGCTTCTGTTTTTAGGTTTTCCGAAGGTTTTAATTCTGCATTTGCGGTTTCGTAAATCCGGGTGTTGATAATTGAAGTATTTATAAGCGGGTCGCCTGCATAGTAACTTAACGCACCTAAATCGAAATAAGCTTTGTCGGGATACAAATAATACAGCGATGGCGATTTGAAGGTTTTACCGATTCCAAAACCGACGGCCATTTTATCGAAAATACGGTTGTTGTTTCGGGAAAGAAAAGAATATTGGGCATTAAACCGGGGTTCAGCATAAAATCCGAGTCCGCTTTTAAACACACCGGACGATTGAAAATTATTCAACCTGAATCCAGCCTGTACATCCAGAAATGTTTTTCCCAATGTCAGTAACAACTTATCTTCCAGATATACTGAATAATTTTGCAATGCAGGAATGTCTCTGTATTTCCTGGGTCGCGCGGTGTAGGAAGATATGAAAGGAGGATTGGTGATGTCGTAAATCTGCCCATCGCCGTAATTTGCATTCAGGCGGTATTCAAATCCGTAAAGTATTTTATTGGTTATACCGTTGTGGAAATTGATAAATTTATTCGCCGTGATCTGACTAAAAACAGTTACAGGTTTGCCATCAATGACATAACCGGTAAGTTGTTCGGAGGGCAGAAATATTCCGTGATTTTCTCCTTCAGTCAGCGAAGTCGAGATCATTTGTATCCCACTGGTTGACCGGTATTTGTCTTCGCTGCTGATTTGATGAGAGTAGGATACCGAAAACGAATAATCAAGACTTGTCAGCAAGTTCAGTTCCGGCGACCATTTCCCATACATATTAAATCGCAGCCCACTCTCTTTCGACAAAATCCGCTCGTTGGCAACCATTGCGTCGGGGTCGGTTTTAAAGTCATCGATTGTTTTGTAAAAGCTCAATTTCGAATTGAACGTAAATGGGTTGCTTTGCGACCCGAATAGTTTTGAAAAACCTATCTCGGAAGTCAGCCGGTTAAATCCCTGAAATTTGCTCCGGATATCATCAAACGACTGCAAATAATCGAAATTGAAATTCACATTGCTGCGTAGCGATTTCAGAATGACGCCTTTCCCGAAAGTCAACTGCTTTATTTTGGGATCGGCTTTCAACTTAATTTCAAAAGGAGTGTATCCGGCTTTTGTTTTAATGAGAACAACGCCCGAAGTCAGGTCGCCATAGGTAACCGATGGTATTCCTCGGATAACTTCAATCGACTCGATATTATCGGTGGCTATTTGTCGCAGATCGATACCCGAGCCAGCTACTGTACTAAAATTATCGTCCGCTCTTGCAGTTGAAAAAGTTTGCATGTTGGCATCGTTTGAAACAGGCGCGCCATCTACCATGATGGCAGTGCCCATTGAACTGTTGTCATCGTATCCAATCTCGCGGATTGAAATTCGCTGTGCTGACCTCAGATCGGGATTAGTGGAGATATTGCCGGGAAGCAGTTGCATCACATCGGCCAGACTTGTCGGTTGCACATGTTCGATGGCCGCATTTCCAATGATTGATGAGGTGGTGATCCCATTATCGTTTTGTGACAATACAGTTATTTCATCCATATCGTACGAAATCGGAACCATTTCAATCCTGAAATTTGATTCTGATAAAAGTGCAGATTCAAATTTACTTGAATAAGTTTCGAACCCTAAACATTTAACTTCGATGGTAAAGATTGGGATGTTTAACAGCTTGACAACAAAAAATCCGAGTCGGTCGGATGATGTCCATGAATCGGTTTCCTGAATATATATTGAGGCAAAGCTAACCGGTTCCCCTGTTCTTTTACTAATCAATTCACCCCTGATTACCTGCGGATACTGAGCGAAAATCCCTGATGCTAAAGCAAATAAACATAGGCTGACGGCAATTTTTTTCAACATAAAAACAGTATCAGGTTTTTCGGGGAGCAAAATGCCAGGTCGTGACATTCTGCTCCCCGAAAATACTATTTAAATATTACTTTTTGAGTATATTTTTTACCCTCAATCAATGCAGCAACAATATAAATTCCGGGAGTAAAGGAGTTGTATTCAATTCTGTAATTTTGGGCACTGGGTTCAGTAATGGCTACCAGTTGGCCTGAAATGCTGTACACCAGGCAACGATCAATATTTCTGTTGTCTGAAACCAGTTCCAATGCTGATGTGCCGTACAAAACCTTCAATGCGTTTGGAGATTTAACGTCTGCTATAAAAGTTTTTATATCGAGATCGGATACGGCCACCTTATAAACATTTGATTTTCCCAAAAGATACAATGAATCATTCAGGACTTTACCCGCAGCAAAAATTGGGACTCCCATATTACAGTCTTTCCAGGTTGTACCATCATCGTTTGTAAACTTGTTCGAAGTTGACGATCCAACCGACATGAATGAGTTATTGTCGAGTACAAAAAAATCGAGACCACCGTTAATCCCATATAGCTTAGAGAAAGTATTGCCGCCATCCCTGGTATTGAATACTCCTTTATTATTCGATGTTTGAAAATGCAATTCATCATTGCTGTGTATTGCAACTGAGCTGATTATTAGACTACTGTCAGTTCCAATGGTCAGTTTTGGATATAAATCTGTAAATGTTTTTCCTCCGTCATTTGTTTTCAGGAGAATTTTATTGCCTGCCAAATAACCCGTTTCTCCTGAAAATTTGATTGACATTACAATGTCGCTTCCAAAATCCTTCGTAACAGCAGTCCATAAATCACCGCCATCGAGTGTTTTAAACACCCGCGAATGTTTAGTTACTATTTTTGGTATCGAAATGGTGTCGTTCCAACCAACGTACATATATGCTGTTTTTGCATCCACACATTCGATGGTATAATTGTCCATTCCATAGCATCCTTTCAGTGTCGGAAATTTTGATGCATCAATGGGAGTGTCTTTTCCAACATTTTTGTTATTAAGCACTTTCCATGTTTTCCATGCATCTTCAGTTTTATATATCAATCCGTTTAAATAGTAATCTTCTCCTGAAGAAAAATCGATAAGTTTGAATCTGCGGGAACTAAGATACCCGGCATTTCCGTAGGAGCTAACACTTCGGAAATCGTAATTTCCACCAACCATAAAAAGTTCTGGCAATTTGGCATCCGTCCAGCTAATTCCTTTATCCACAGTCATTTTTGCAATCTGGGTGGAACCAAGCACCAGGGCTTTGCTATCGTCAATAATGTGCATTTTCTGGAGATTGCCCGATCCGTCTCCCAAATTCATAGAAATCCATTTATAATTTCCGGTCTTCAGGTCGCTGACAGCTATTTTATAAACAATTGATGAACTTAACGCATAAAGAGAATCGTTGAAAACTCCCGGAATTTCCCAGCAACTCTTTCCGGGGAAACAGTTCACCCAGGTCGTTCCACCATCGATAGTTGCTTTTGAATTTGCGCTGGTACCCAAACTTACGATAACCTTGTCGTCAAGTTTGTAAATATCATTTCCTCCTGAAAGGCCAGCAATTTTCGAGAATGTTGTTCCGCTATCATCTGAATTATAAGTACCGTTTAATGTCTGAATGAATATTTTATTGTTGAAGAACCGAATTTCGTTAATAAATGCGGTACTTCCGGCTATCGATGAAAAAGATGGAAAAACGTCGGTTACAATATCGTTTTCGCCTGAAGCCTTCAGCAGGATTTTGTTTCCTCCAATGTAAATATCAGATCCGAGCATTTTTACAGCATTAATATAAGCTCCACCCAAATCCGGAGTAATAGCAGTCCATTTTGCACCACCATCAACCGTTTTAAAAACAGCGGAATGGGATTTTTTTGTTCCGGAAGAAACATCATACCAGTGTACAAAAACCATTGCTTTGGTAGTACTGATGCTTAATACCGCATACGGATCCAGTGAATAACAGCCTTTTGCATTCGGGTTTAAACCTGCATTTGTACCCTCACCTATTGTTGAAAGATCTAACAAAGTCCATGTTGTACCATTGTCAATGGTTTTAAGTAAAACACCATTCACATAAACATTGTCTTCCCCACCTGTTGGATTGGTTACGAGAACGGATTTTCTTCCCACCAGATAACCAACGTTGTCCCTGATGCTTAAATCATTAAAATTATATTTGGGATTTAGCAAGCCCACATCATTCCACGAAACACCTTTATCTGTTGTAATCCTGAAGGTTTTTCCAAAACCGGCAATAACCGCCGTATTTTCATCGTGGATACTCATCCCCTGAAGATTATTGTCTTTGCTAATCTCCTGAGTTTTCCATTTAAATTCAGGATTCGAAATTTGAGAAAAAGAAAGAAGTGGGCCAGAAAATATTAATAAGAGGATTAATAATTTCATATTAATGTTATTTAAGGTGTAAAATTGACTTTTAAATTGAGCAAGATAGTCAATTTTAACAAACTTATTCTTTTATCCTTAAGCCGGGGTATTTGGTATCAATGAATTTAATAGCCTCTTCTTTGGTTTGGAAAAGATCTCCTTCGGTTTCGTCCCAGTCTTCTCCTTTTGTTATGCTAAATTTAGTGCATCCTTTAACTGGCGCCATAACAATATCTTCAAGTGATTTCATCCTGATCTTATCAGATTGAATGCTGATTACCTTTGCATTAACCTCCTTTATTCTTATTGGCAATCCATTTTCACTATTCACAATTACAATCCCGTAACAGGTGACTCCTTCTTTTACCCATGTACCAAGTTTTTGTTCGATTATTCCTTTTGATACACTTTTGCTATCGTCGTATTTATATTGCTCTAGTATTTTCGACTTATCGCTTCGTCCACAGCCTGCCATATTCAACAACAGTAAAATACCTGCAATAATGGAGATCAATAGTTTCATTAGTTTTAGAATATTTTAAGTCAAACTTTGGTGATTGATTAATTGTATCAATTCAGGAGCTTTTAAAAAGTAATAGAGATCGCATCATTTAAATTTCTGCAAAATTATAAAAAAACGAGGACGGATTGAAATATGTGAGTATTTTTTATTCGCTCATTAGCAGTACTTTAAATGTCTGAATAATATAAAAAAATGGCCCGCATTTTTGCGAGCCATCAAATATTTTATGCCAATTACAATAAATGTGTCTTTAATATGCGTAATCTTTTAACGATTTTTCCAACTTCTTTCTGGTGAAGAAAATACGACTCTTTACAGTGCCAAGCGGGAGCTTAAGTTCTTCAGCAATTTCTTTGTATTTAAAACCGTCAAGGAACATATTGAAAGGAACTTTGTATTCATCTTCCAAAGCGTTGATACATTTGATGATTTCTTTCGAGCTGTAAATTGATTCAGGAGAAGGATAACTTTTATCTTTCGAAAATTTTAAGTGAAAATCATTGTTCGCGCCATCAAAAGTATTTTTTGATTTTACGTTACGACGATAATTATTAATGAACGTATTTTTCATGATCGTGTATATCCACGCCTTGAAATTTGTATTTTGTGTAAATTTGTCTCTGTAAACAAGTGCTTTCAAAAATGTTTCCTGAAGTAGATCCTGGGCTTTTTCGTGATCAGATGTCAGGCTTAATGCATAGTACAACAACTTGTCCTGTAAGCCTAAAAGTGCGGTGTTGAATTGAAGCTGTGTCATTGCGTTCGTTTTTTTGATTGTTAATACTGATGCAAATATATGGATTCACTTGTTCAAAAAAAGGATTTGTAAGTCTTTTATTATTCGATATTTTTGATTGCTGATAAAGATTATTTATACAGGGCTGCCGGGGCAAATAATTTTGAGATATACGAACGTTTACATAAGTTTGTTTTGAAATTGCAACATGTTATTAAACAAACATTTCTGCAAGGAATAAAATAGGAAATACATCATTTGTTTTGTACTTTGCAAAATTCCGAAATCACATTCCAACTTGTCTCAATACAATAAATTATTACTTTAGCCGCCTCTTATTTTAAAATTTGGAATGAAAAAAACATTTAAAACCCACAACCGGGCTGAAATGTTTACATTCAAACGTTGGGGTAGGAAAGCTTATTCATTGTTCAGTGTGTTGAAACAGCCTGTGCGCATTGGTGTGCTGATGGTTGCTTATACTTCTTTATCTGAACCAGAATTGCTTTTTGCCCAAACCGACAGTTTGAACGTTAGCATGGAATACAATCTCGACGAGGTCGAGGTGAACGCCCAAAGAGCACCTGTTACTTTCTCGCAGGTGGCGCGGATTGTATCCGTAATGGAGAGAAATGAAATTGAGGCGGCACCCGTCCAAAGTCTTCAGGAACTGCTCGAATATGCGCTGAGTGTTGATGTCCGACAGCGCGGTATTCACGGAGTTCAGGCCGATATCTCGGTCAGGGGCGGCTCCTTCGATCAAACCCTTATCCTGCTCAACGGAATCAACATTTCCGATCCACAAACCGGGCATCATTCCCTCAATCTCCCCGTAAGCTTTAAAAACATTCAACGAATCGAAATTCTGGAAGGCCCGGCCGCCAGGGTATTCGGACCCAATGCTTTTTCCGGAGCCATTAACATTATTACCAGTTCCGAAGAAAGCTCGGGTGTAAAACTGGATGTTTCAGGAGGACAATACCAACTGGCCGATGTCAATGTTTCAGGAAATCTTCAAACGGGAAACTGGAGGCAGTTTATGGCTGTCAACCGCATGTCGTCTGATGGATATATTGACAATACTGATTTCAAAACATGGAATGCATTTTACCAGACCAAACTGAACGCAAAACCAGGCACATTGGATTTTCAGATTGGAAGAACTAAAAAAGCATTTGGGGCAAACAGTTTTTACACCGCCACTTATCCCAATCAGTTTGAAGAAACAAAAACGACTTTTGCTTCCCTGAAATTTGAAACCGGCACAAAAATTCATTTAACTCCTTCTGTTTACTGGAGGCGTCATCAGGATAGGTTTGAACTTTTCAGGAGTGAACCTGCCAGCTGGTATGCCGGGCACAATTATCATTTAACGGATGTTTTCGGAAGCAACCTGAATGCGTGGTTCGCCTCAGCTTTAGGTAAATCAGCTTTCGGCGCGGAAATCAGGACAGAAAACGTATGGAGCAACGTTTTGGGCAAAGCGCTCGCCACCCCGATTGAAGTTCCGGGCGAATCGGGCAAGTTTTTCACAAAAGCATACTCACGCACAACCATTTCCTATTTTGCTGAACATTCGGTTTATCTTAAACGACTATCGGTTTCGGCAGGGGCAATGGCAAACTGGATTTCAGACCTGGGATTCGGGTGGAATATTTATCCCGGGCTGGATGCCTCGTTTGCAATTTCGGAGAATATAAAGTTGTATGGATCGGCCAACTCGAGCCTCCGGATGCCAACTTTCACCGATCTTTTTTACAATGGCCCAACCAATATCGGTAACCCTGATCTGAAACCTGAAAAATCGGTCACTTATGAAGGTGGGCTGAAACTTACCTTCAGAGGATTTTCTGGACATGCCGGAGTTTATCACCGTCGGGGTAAAGACTTGATTGACTGGGTGCGTGAGACCGATACCGAAAAATGGCAAACCAAAAACCTGACCAGCATCAACTCAACCGGAATTGAACTGAGCGGCGACTTTTTTCCTGAAAAAGTATGGAATAAACTTGTATTTATCACCAAATTCGGTGTAAATTATTCTTACAGCGAACAGGATAAAGTCCAAAGTAATTATTTCTCTTATTACGTGCTCGACAATCTAAAGCATAAACTTGACATCGAACTCAACCATAAAATCTGGAACAAGCTAAAAGGTTCCTGGCGTGTGAGTTATCAGGACAGAAACGGAATGCGGACAAAAACCGAACCGTATCTGCCTTTTTGGCTGGTGAATGCACGAATCATGTGGAAAACACCGTCAACCGAAATATATTTACTGGCAGCCAATTTGTTTGATACAAATTATTTTGATTTTGGAACTGTCGCGCAGCCGGGTCGCTGGATTAGTCTTGGAATCAGCCACCGGATAAAATTATAGATCATGCAGTTTTTTTTACTTCGGTGGAATGTATTATCTTTGCCACCTGAAAAAATAAATTTGATTGTATGTTAAAAGGAATATTAGCGATCAGTGGTCATCCCGGATTATTCAAAATGGTGACCGAAGCAAAGAACAGCATTATTGTTGAATCCTTGCTAACGGGTAAACGCATGCCAGCCTATTCAACTTCCAAAATAAGCGCTTTGGCCGACATTTCGGTGTTTACCGAAACCGGAGAAGTTCAGTTAAAAGAATTGTTTAAAAGAATTCAGGAAAGCCGGAAAGAGATTTCAACAAAAGCTACCTCCAACGAATTCAAGGCCTTCTTCGAAGAGGTAATTCCGGAGTATGACAAAAACCGGGTTTATGTATCCGATATGAAGAAAATAATTCAGTGGTATCTGCTGCTGAACGAAAAAAACTTGCTGATTGAACCGGAAGTGCCGGAATCAGAAGAAGAAAAACCAGAACAAAAAGAATCTGAAGAATAAAACGAAAGAACCGCACCAACAAATGCGGTTCTTTTCATTTATAAATTATTCTCCAGAAATCACTCCTTGAAATTTCAGAACAAACGCAACTGGCTGGGATCCTGTTTCGCTTCCTTCAATGCTTTTCTGGCCAAAATCATTTCAAATAGCTTAACAGTTGCAAGTGCATCGCCTGCTGCCCGGTGCCTGCCGTTGATCGAAATTCCCAGTTCGCTGCATATTTTTCCCAGAGAATAGGATTTGTATCCCGGCAAATACTTCCGGCCCATCCTTACCGTGCACATAGTTTTTCTTTGGTAATCGTATCCCAATCTGTTAAATTCTTCCTGAATAAATTTGTAGTCAAAACTTACGTTATGAGCTACAAATACTTTGTCATCCGTCATTTCCACCACCTTTCGGGCCACTTCGTAAAAACGTGGTGCCGATCTCACCATTTCATTGTCAATACCAGTCAAACGCGTAATAAAATCAGGAATATAACATTCAGGATTGATGAGACTGCTGAATGAATCAACGATTTCAAAACCATCATAAATAAAAATGGCAATCTCAGTTATCTTTCCCGATTTAGATGAATTTCCAGTGGTTTCTATGTCGATAATTGCGTACAAAGTCTCAATATTTTGTCGGTAAAATTACAATGTTTATGCAAAAACAAATCAAATGTGAAGAAGGTTATTTGAACCTTAATCTATTGATTTTGTTTTTGGGTAAAATTGTAATTAAACATTTAAAATTTGTACATTTATCAAACCAAAAAATCATTAATCATTAAGCGAGCATGTTCGTTAAATACAATAAGGATTGCAAACCCACATGCGGGATTAATCCAACCACACTTAAAATTCATTAAGATGAAAAAAACAATTTTACTTCTGATTATTGTGGCTTTTACGGCCACTTTGCACGGCCAGACTTCTGATAAGAAATGGGGTTTTGGTGCAGGTTTGGGCGTTTATGGTACATTAAAAGATGGTGGAATTGGCTTCATGCCAGAATTATATCTCAGCAGGTATCTTAGCCCACGATTGGATTTAATGCTAAAAGGAGACCTTGGTCTTTACAGGTCAGATTTGAAAAGTAATATTGATATGGCCAATCCATTTCTTGATTTACGGTTAAAACTGTCCGATGAAACCAAAAACCTGCGTCCATATCTTTACGCTGGTCCTGGTTTTTTAGCTGACAACTCGGAATCTGGCCTGAATTTCAATGCTGGTTTGGGTGCCAAGTATTATTTTAAGCCAGGCACAGCTTTGTATCTTGATGCTGGTTATATCAACGGCATTGAAGTTGCCAGAGGAGTAAAAACCGTCAAAGACAATTTTTTGAAAGCAACTTTGGGAATTGAATACGATTTTGGAAAAGCCAAAGATTCGGATATGGATGGCGTTTCTGACAACAAAGACAAATGCCCGAACACTCCTGCCGGTGTTGCGGTTGATGCAGCTGGCTGTCCGGTTGATACGGATGGCGACGGAGTTGCAGATTACCTTGACGATTGTCCAACAGTTCCAGGACTGACTTCGTTGAAAGGATGTCCAGACGCAGATAAAGATGGCATTGCAGATAAAGATGATGCTTGTCCCGATGTTGCCGGACTTGCAAGTCTGAAAGGTTGCCCAGATACTGACGGTGATGGTGTTACCGATAAAAACGATAAATGTGCAAATACACAAAAAGGTTGGAAAGTAGATGCAACAGGCTGTCCGATTGATACAGA
>CAMDGL010000093.1 GCA_945897845.1 Chitinophaga pinensis
ACCGCTTTGTTCAGCATTTTGATCTGATCTTCTGTCGTTGTATCGTAGGCTTCGACTGCCAATTGTAAATTTTCGTATGGAATTCCCGTTTTGTCGGGTTGCCTCTTGTCTTTTTTGAAACTGGTAATTGCAGTATTCAAAGCCACACGGTACATCCAGGTCGAGAATTTTGATTCATTTCTGAACGAAGGGAACGATTTCCACAATTGCACCAGAATTTCCTGAAACAAATCACGCCGGTCTTCTTCCGCATCGCAATAGATGGAACAAACCTTGTGAATGATTCCCTGGTTCTCAGTGATTATTTGTAAAAATTCTTTCTCCAAAATGTAGCTTATTAGTCTGCAAAAACTGATTTCATTACATCAACTCATTTTCAGGAAATTAACTTCATGCGGAGTTAGAAAGCGGTAGCGTCCGCGTGGCAAGTCTTTTTTGGTCAGTCCCGCAAAAAGTACCCGGTCGAGTTTTTCCACATTGTATCCAAAATGCTCGAAGATCCGGCGTACAATTCGGTTTTTTCCTGAATGGATTTCAATGCCAACCTGCCGGGCATCGTCGGCATCAATAAATTGAATGTCGTCAGCAGCAATCAATCCATCTTCCAATTCAATTCCGTTGGCGATTTTTTCCATATCTTCCGCAAGAAAATCCCGGTCGAGCTGGATATGATAAATTTTTTTCTTTTCGTAACTTGGGTGTGTCAGCTTTTTTGTCAGTTCGCCGTCGTTGGTAAAAAGCAACAACCCGGTGGTTTGAATGTCGAGCCTTCCGACCGGGTAAATCCTTTCCTGACAAGCACCCTGAACCAGTTCCATCACGGTTCTGCCTGCATGAGGATCTTCAAGGGTAGTGGAAAAACCTTTCGGTTTGTTCAGTAAGATATAAACTTTGCGTTCCGGGTTAAGGCGTTTTCCGTCAAAAATGATCTCGTCGTCAAGTGTAACTTTTCGTCCGAGTTCGGTAACAACTTCGCCGTTTATGGTTACCAAACCCTTGCTGATGAGGTCGTCGGCATCGCGCCGCGAACAAACGCCCGCATTCGAAATGTATTTATTAAGGCGGATCAGACCGTCACCGACAGGTTCACTAGCCGGCTCATTAACTGATGGTTTCTTTTTTAAAGTGATTATTTTTTTTGGCTGCTCTTTCACTGTAATAATTATTACTGAATTTAAAAATTGGTTCCGGTTCATGCTAATAATCAGCAGAATTTCTCTGGATATTGAACTGCAAAGGTTGTAAAAATTAACGAAGTTTCATTCAATGTCCTTCTCCGCGATAGATCTTATATTGTTCTTTAATGGCATTGCGCACATCGTACTCGGTTGAAGTATAGTCAAGTACTTCTTTACTGTTAAAATAAAACATAAAATCATCTGCTGCGGAATCATTCAGACCTGTTAGTTTCATTACCAGTTCTTTGTTATAGTATTGCGATAAAATTTCCCAGTGTTTTTCGGTAAGCATGGCTTTTCGGGTCTCGCGCTTTTCACGTTCGCGCTTGCTGGTGTAGTATTGCAGAAAACTCACCGGATTAAAAACTGCGGCCAGCACCGGCGGCCTTTTATTGTAAGCATCGCCACGAAGTTGCGGGTCGATATCAACCTTTTTTGCAACAGGAACACCGTCCATATTTACTTTCTGCTGTTCTCCCTGAACTTTAACTTCAGGAAGAGCAAACCTGACGGGCTTGGCATAGAGAAGCAAAATATTCATTTCGTTGTAGTTCGCCGGAATGCGAACCGTTGTTTTTGAAAATCCCAGCGCCGAAATTGAAAGACTGTCAATATTCAGCATGTCCATTGTAAAACGCCCAAGTTCATCGGTGCTCACGCCGCTGTGGGTTCTGAAATTAACTACAAATGCAAACGGCACCGGCATTTCATCGTCAAGATTCAAAACTTGTCCTTTCAGCTTGATGGGCATCGGATCAATTTCTTCAAGCTCCACCTGAGCAAATAGGTTATGAGCGTTCAGGAATAAAACCAGAAAAAGCATGATTTTAACAACAAGATGACGAAAATAAATTAACATTTTGCAATCAAATATTTCAAACTTTATAACTTTTAAATTTGCTCAACTTTCATGGGTACAATACTGTTCAGGCAAAAGTAAAAAAATAGAAACAATAACCAGCCTGAAGTAACATTCGTTAACCGCTTTTAACAGACATGAACAAAATATTACACCAAATAATACCGCCTCATTGTAGCGTATTGATTTCTCATGCAGATTGTTTAATTTAACGTACTCAATTTTAGTATTCATTCATCCCAAAAATAAAATTTATGGCAACCAGCTCCCGAAAAAGAATGAAGAGGCAAATCCTTTGGCCAATAGTTACTTTACTGCTGGCCGGATTGCTATATGGCGTATATTACATCAATTCGCTTCTGCCCATTATCACGGGCTATCCGGCCAAGTATTTATGCTCGGCTGTTTTTGTTTCAAACCGCCAACAAGCCGAAGTAGAAGCGATGGACCTTCATTTTTCGTTCATCAAATACACCAAAAACGAAGTCAATTTTCAGGATTCAAGCGTAACGAGTTCTTTTTTATGGGGAAAGTCGAAAGCCATTTACCGCCACGGATTTGGATGCACATTACTTCGCGGCACTGATGAAGCAGCGTTGCGGAGCATTAAATTTCCGAAGTTTCCACCAGCAGATTACAACCAGGACACGATTGCCTGGCCAATGGGAAACGTACTTCCGGATATAAATACCGGAGTTGACAATGTGAAATTAGAGTACATCACCAAGAAGCTGATGGATGAAAATGGCTACAAAGGAAACGCATTCGCTTTTATGGTGGTTCACAAAGGAATTCCGGTGGTGGAAGCCTATCAGCCACAGTTCAATTCCAAAACCCGTTTTCAAAGCTGGTCGATGGCCAAAAGTTTTACCAATACATTGGCCGGAATCATGGTAAAAGACGGAAAATGGGACATTGATCAACCCATTAATATTCCTGAATGGAAAACTGACGACCGTAAACAGATTACCTACAAAAACCTGATGTATGCAGAGAGCGGATTGCTTTGGAACGAAGATTACGGCAACCGCTCGGATGTTACTGTTATGCTTTATTGCGAAAATGATTTCGCACGTTTTGTATTTGATCAGCCTTTGGAAGCTCCGGTTGGAACCAAATGGACATACTCCTCGGGAAATCCAAATGTGGTCACCCACCAGATACGGCAAACCATCGGCAACGATCAGCAATATTATCAATTCCCATACGCACGGCTATTTCATAAAATAGGGATGCCCAATGCCGTTTTCGAAGTGGATGCTTCCGGGACTTTTGTTGGTTCATCGTACATTTATGCCACTGCCCGCGACTTTGCCAGGTATGGATTATTGCATCTTCAGGATGGTGTTTTTAATTGCGAACGAATTCTGCCTGAAGGTTGGGTTTCTTTCAGTACCAGTCCCAATACACAAAGCAAGGGTGAATATGGCTCGCTGTTTTGGCTGAACAAATCGGGGAAAATGCCTTCCGCTCCCGATGATATGTATTGGTGTCAGGGCTACGACGGACAGCGCATTTTCATCATTCCCTCCAAAGAGTTGGTTGTGGTTATTTTGGGTTTCTCGCACAAACCCGATAATGTAATGAATTGTGATGCCCTTTTGGGTGATATTCTGGAGACAATCAATTGATCATTCCCGTATTGCTTTACTTTTCTGAAACGTAAGCAATGGCTTGTTTGACCAATTTCTGATAGTTGGGATTGAACCAGCCGTTTTTGTCGTGCCCCGGCTGAATATAAACGATGCGCGAATTTTCCTTTTTATGCGCCCAACCGATTATCTTGCTGCTTTGCGGATGATCGGCTGTAAGTAAAGGAGTTACTCCCGGTAAAACTTCTGTGTTTCCATAAACTTCATCCAGTATTTCAAAGTCTTTTATTCCTTTGGTTACCGGATGTTTCAGGTCAGTAATTTTTACCGTAAATGTCACATCGTGCTGATAAGTGGAGGTTTTCGGGGAATTTTTTCCTTCGTGGTATTTGCCGCCAACAATGGTTTTGAATTCGCCCCATTCCTGATAAGAGCATTGCGAATGATGGAGAAAAACCAATCCTTTTCCGAGTTTCAATAATTTATAATAGCTTTCTTTTTCCGCTTCGGAAATGGTTTTGGGCATGTCGTAAAAAACTACCGCATCAAAGGTTTTAGTGTCAATCGTGCCAAGCTGAAGATTGGCTTCAGGATGTTTTAACTCCGTATAACTGACCCCTTCGAAAGAATCAAACATTTTGAAAAATGATTCGCGGTCGAAATCATGTCCGCCGGTTACTATCAGTATCCTGGTATTTTTTGCTGAAGCACAAAATGAAAAAATCACTCCAAAAGCCAGTATCAGAAAGAATTGTGTTTTCATAATCTGTAATTTAAAACATACCAATCACCTTTTTTAAAGCTACAATAAACCGGTCGATTTCTTCCATCGTGTTGTAAAAAGCAAACGAAGCACGCACGGTTCCCTGAATTCCGAAATGGTCCATCAGCGGATCGGCACAATGGTGCCCGGTGCGGACAGCAATCCCGAATTTATCGAGCATGGTTCCCAAATCGAAGAAATGAACACCGTCAACATTGAACGAAATTACGCCTGATTTATCGGGCTGGGTGCCGTAAATACGCAATCCCTTAATCTTGAGCAGTTCGGAAGTTGCATAATTCAGCAATTCAGACTCGCGGGTTGCGATTGTTTCCAAACCGATGTTTTGCAGGTAATCAATGGCCGCACCAAATGCAATTACCCCACTGATGTTGGGCGTTCCGGCTTCAAATTTATAAGGCAATTCGTTGTAGGTTGTTCCGGCAAAACTGACTTCCGAGATCATCTCGCCTCCACCTTGATAGGGAGGCATTTTTTCAAGTAATTCTTTTTTTCCGTAAAGCACTCCCACGCCATTTGGTCCATACATTTTGTGGGCCGAAAAAGCATAAAAATCAGCGTCCATTTCCTGAATATCAATTTTGAGATGAGGGGCAGCCTGAGCGCCATCAATCAAAACATGAATGCCAAGTGCATGGGCTTTTTCAATTACCTTTTCCACCGGATTAATTGTTCCCAGCACATTTGAAACATGGGCGATGGCAATAATTCTGGTACGTTTGGTAATCAGCGAATCCAGTTGCTCAATCATCAGCCGGCCATTGTCATCAATTGGCAACATCACAATCGTGGCTTTCTTGCGGGTGGCCATCAATTGCCACGGCACAATGTTCGAATGGTGTTCCATTTCCGAAACGATTATTTCATCCCCTTCATGAATAAAAGTTTCGCCATACGAAAATGCAACCAAATTGATGCTCTCCGTAGCTCCCTTGGTGAAAATAATCTGTTCGCGGGTTTCTGCATTGATCAGGTTTCTCACCTTTTCGCGGGTATCCTCGTAGGCAAGCGTTGCCTTATCTGCCAGAAAATGTGCAGCCCGGTGAATATTACCGTAATACTCGGTGTAGGTCCGGTTCAGAGCGTCGATAACCTGCTGCGGCCTTTGTGTCGTGGCAGCATTGTCAAAATAAACCAGAGGACGGTTGTATATTTTTTGGTTCAGGATTGGAAAATCCTGCCTTATTTTTTCGATATCGAAACTCATAATCAATTCATTAATTTGGAATAAACAACAATTCATGAGCGAATATTCCTTGTACGCGCCAAAGATAAGTGAAATAAACAAGTGATAGGTGGCAGTGATCAGGAATAGAAGATTTTGAAACCGTGAATGCTTTTTAACTTCGCATCATATATAGCTTCTTTAGCAATTTTCTTCCTCGGGATGCGATTCCGGCCGATCCGTGAAATTCAATTTCGGTTTCAATTAAACTGATCAGTTCGCCTGCAAAATCAGTTTCTTTTTGGGCAATGTTGTATAAAATCTGCATGGCGTGAACGCGAACAGCCACCGGCTCTGCTGAGATAAAAATATCGATACAGTAATTCAGCAAAACGGCCATTTTTTCCTCCGGAATATCATTTAAACTGATCAACTTCAGAATGTGCCTCTTCTTGCTTGAATTTTTGGTGGTCAGCAAAAAATCGGTCATCGCAGGAAGAAAAGGCCGAATTAATTTGGGATTTTTCTCATGGATTATTTCTGCCAGATACATTGCACGCCAACTTTTATCGAGTTGATCATTCAGTGCAATGCTCATCAGCCGATCTAAATTTTCCGGAGAATCGGAAATGTGACGTAGCACCAAAGGCATGTTTTCCCATGATACGATCAACGCATAAATCTCATTTTCTGTCATTTCCTGATTTTGAATGTTCTTGTGATTGAGTTAATTTGCCAACCAATAAATATAACCGATCTTTGGAGATACACGAAACGACATAGAAAATGATTGAAGTTTGTTGTGCGATTATTCTGAAAGAGTCAAAAATACTGGCAGTTCAGCGCGGTCCGGAAAGTAGTCACCCCTGGAAATGGGAATTTCCGGGCGGAAAAATTAATGCTGACGAAACTGCTGAGCAATCGATTTTCCGGGAGATTGAGGAGGAACTGACCATCAGGATTGAAATTTTAAATCAGCTTGTTCCCGTTGAATTTGATTACGGATCAAAGCAAATCCATCTGATTCCTTTCGTCTGCGAAATTTCTTCAGGAGAAATTAAACTGACAGAACACATTGCCACGAAATGGCTTGTATTTGAGGAATTACTTTCGGTCGATTGGTCGGGTGCCGACCGCGAATTGATTCTGAAAAATCAGGAAAGTTTGAAATTATTGTTAGCGTAGAAAAAGGATTCTTTGTGCCAGATAGCCTCGTTGCTGCTATTTCACCAAATTAGGAAATATGAGCACAACTGCAACAAATACAGCTGTCCAACTCAGGATAGACAGAACCATGTATGACAATGCAAATTTATGTTTCGGATAGTATTTATTCAACAAAAAAGCGCCAATCGGAAGACTAAGCACAACCGGTGACAATACAATTATACCCGGCAATCCAAATTTTCTGCGGAAATTAACAATAAAGCGATTCCTTTTGGTAAATACCCGCTCACCTGTGATTTTCATTCGCCAAATCATGAGTTTGCGATACTTTAAACGAAAAGAAAGTGGAAGGTGCTTCCGCAAAAATGTTTTCACGTGATGAATATGTTTGATTGCAAAACTGCTAAAATGATAAAAGAAATAAAAACCTGCAATTCCTCCTAAAGTAACGGCGATCAATGTCTCTGCGAAGTTTAAACCAATCAGCAATGCAAAAGGGAAAGTAAATGCATATTTTACAGTAGCCAACAAAAATACCTCAATGATTTTTAATATTCCGATCATACTTATCTCTAACTTTTTTTAAAATCTTATAACGTCAAAGATCGGCAAAAAGTTGTTGCTGGTGCCTGATAGGTACCTGATTTTTAATTTTATTAAGAATTTTTAAAACTTAACTTTCTGATTTATTTGTTAAAAATCGCAAGAACGTCACGCTGGCATAGGTTCCAGAGTATTGTCAACCTAAAATACTGACGATCAGCGCAACCGCAATAATTCCTAAAATTAACAAATAGGTATAAAAATTGGCAAAATTCATGGTCCATCCCATCATTCGGTAGCGTTTCGGAACCACAATTCTTGGGTCTTTCGCATTAAAATAGAAGATTCCCGCTTTGTAATTCATCGGATCATCTATCATCCGGTCGTTTTCAAACTGATGAAAATTGGTTTTCACATTTGAGCTTATTTTGATGGACCTAAAAAATAATTATGAAATTACAAACCTGAAATGCTCATAGTCCCGCAACCAGTTCCTTCAATATCAGGGTCATATTTGGTTCGGCTTTCATGGCCACTTCCTGAACTTCTTCGTGCGAGATTTCAACGATTTGTCCCGGAACACCGCTGTCTGTTACAATCGAAATTCCGAAAACAGTCATGTCTCCGTGACGTGCAACAATCACTTCAGGAACGGTTGACATGCCAACGATGTCGGCACCCAAATGACGGAACATCAGGTATTCGGCGGGCGTTTCAAACGTTGGACCCGATACGCCAACATAAACACCTTCTTTTATATTGATGCCATTTTTTAGGGCAATCGCCTTGGCTTTGTTGCGGAGATGCTGATCGTATGATTTGCTCATATCAGGGAAGCGGGTTCCCAGTTCATTGATGTTTTGCCCCCTGAGCGGATGTTCCGGAAAGAAATTAATGTGGTCGGAAATAATTACCACGTCGCCCACTTTGTAATCCGGGTTTAGGCCGCCTGAAGCATTTGATACAAAAAGGGTTTTGATGCCCAATTGTTTCATCACGCGCACCGGGAAAGTAACTTCTTTCATCGAATAACCTTCGTAATAATGGAAACGGCCTTGCATGGCCAGTACCATTTTCCCTCCAAGCTGCCCTATAATTAGTTGACCTGAATGTCCTTCAACTGTCGAAACCGGGAAATCTGGAATTTCGTTGTACGGAATGGTGAGTTCGATTTCTATCTCGTTAACCAGTCCGCCAAGCCCTGAACCCAAAATGATTCCGGCATCAATTGGCCTTTTTACTTTTTCGTTTATGAAGGTCGCGGTTGCTTTTATTTTCTCTAACATAGGTTACGATTTTTTCGTCAAAGTTTTTTCCTTCGCTGTGGAGGAACTTTATTTTCAAAGGGATATAAAATAAATTTGCTTTCAATGAAGGTGATAAATCCATGTCTTTCAGTCGCATGGAATCTTTCTCGGTGGTAATAATGATTTTGTTTTCAGCTTCAATTCCGGCAAACTTTTGTTCGATTTGCTGAATGTTTGAAGCATTAAAATTGTGGTGATCGGCAAATTTCAGGTTGGTAATGTTTTCAGAAAAATTGCCAATGTATTTGAGCAGATGTTCGGGATTTGCAATTCCGGTAACCAGCAAAACGCTTACCTTGTCGGATGCTAATTTGGGCGTTGGGATAGCTTCTTCAGGAAAAACAGGGGTGAGCGGCTGGTAAACCATGGTCGTAAAGAACAGGTTCTGATAGGGGCGCAAATTCACATCTTTCATCAGAATCCTCCGGGTAATGGGCGTAATTTCCTGCGGACATTTGGTGTAAATAATCACATTGGCGCGCCGCATCTGCCATTTCGATTCGCGCAATCGTCCGACAGGCATCAGTTGGTCTTTGTCAATCGGGCGGTTGAAGTCGATCAGCAGGATATTGATTCCGGCACTAACGCTTCGATGTTGAAAAGCATCGTCGAGCAAAATAATGTCGGGTAACTGAGCAGCATCCTGTTTCTGGATTTTTTCAATGGCATGAACTCTTTTTTCGTCCACCACAACCTGAATCTCGCTGAATTTTGTTTTTATCTGAAGGGGTTCGTCTCCTACGTTCGAAGCCAGCGAACCAACTTCAACTTCCTGATAACCTTTTGTTTTACGCTTGTATCCGCGGCTGATAGTGGTGACCTTAAATTGTTCGCGTAAAAGTTCAACCAGATATTCGGTATGAGGAGTTTTCCCGGTTCCGCCAACAGTAATGTTTCCGATTGAAATTACAGGAATTTCAAATTCTGTTGATTTGAATATTTTATAGTCGTACAGGAAATTCCGTATCGAAACAATTAGCCCGTAAATAGCAGAAATGGGATATAAAAATAGTTTGAACATTGAGGCCTTTCAGTATAAATATGGGCCAAAAATACTAAAATTTGAGGAGTGAACCGAATTTAAAATTTCAGAGCAGGTTCAACGCATTTTTAAGATAGGCATTTACCAACAAATAACTTTTCCGGCGGGTTGAAACCCGGTATCTCTTTTTCATGATTTCCTCGGGTCGCGCTTTTTTTATTTCTTTGAGCAAATTCAGATAATAGCTGTAAGCCAGATAAACACCCAGCCTGACTTGCTTTTTCAGTTGGCGGATACCTTCCATCGACTCCTGAAAATCCTTTTCTATCTCGTCTTCCAGCTGCTTTTTTGTTTCTTCGGTAAAATTGTTGAAATCAATGTCTTTGAAATAAATACGTCCTTTTTCAGCATAATCGTCACGGGCATCCCGCAGAAAATTTACCTTCTGGAAAGCTTCCCCCAACTTGCGGGCAGGCGCAACAAGCTGGTCATATTTTTCGGGCTCGTTATAATAGAATACACGCAGGCACATCAGCCCAACAACTTCAGCCGAACCATAAATGTAGGTTTTCAACATTTCAGGAGAATAAACATCGTTGGAAAGGTCCATTTCCATGCTTAGCAGAAAAGCATTTATCAGTTCATGATCAATTTTATATTTGTGCACAGCCATCTGGAAGCTGTCAATAATCGGGTTGATGCTGAACTTTCGTTCAATGGCCTTGAAAGTTTCGACCCTGAATTCTTCGAAAATTGTCTTCTGATCCTGATCGAAAAAGGTGTCCACAATTTCGTCGGCATAACGCACGAAGCCGTAAATACTGTAAATTCCTTCACGGTATTTGGGGCTAAGCATACGCACACCCAGCGAAAACGAAGTGCTGTAATTGCGGGTTGTAATCCTGCTGCAATCGAGGTTATTTTTACGATAGATATCCATTGTCTTTCTGAATTCGTTCGGTTACTAATCGCGAACTGATGACCACCATTGGCAAACCTGTTCCGGGAACGGTTGAGGCGCCAACATAGTATAAATTTCCGAATTTTTCATCCTTGTTTTTTGGTCTGAAACCACCCACCTGATTCAAATCGTGCGCCAATCCGAGGCCACTGCCCTTGTACAAACCAAACATTTTTTCCCAGTGTTCAGGATTTAAAACAACCTTTGTCTCGGTATGTTTGTGAAAATCAAAGCCAGTCCGGTCGCTCATGTCCTGAATGATGGCGTCGGCAATTTCCTGATCGTCGCTCCAATCTGCTTTAAACCGCAAGTCGGGAACCGGACACAAAATAAATACACTTTCTTTTCCCGGCGGCGCATAATCAGGATTGTGCATCGACTGTATATTGACGTAATAGTATGGTTTGTCGAGCTTTATCTTGTTCTTGAAAATCTTTCCGGCGTACTCCTTGAAATTTCTTCGCAGGAAATAATTGTGATGATACATGTTCGGGATTTTTGTATCCAGACCGAGGTAAATGGTCAAAGGAGCCAGTGTCCATTTTTTCGCATCCAGTTTTTTTTCCGAAAAAGCTTCCCTTTTCAGAATGGCTCCCCGAAACCATGCGGCATCGGCATTCACCACAAACTGATCGGCTTTCCATATTTTTCCTGAAGTGTCGGTGAATGAGCTGATCTTTCCGTTTTCTTCAGCGAATCCTGTAATCTCGGTATTGTAGTGAATTTTAACGCCCCGTTTTTTCAACTCCGGAAGCAATCCTTCCACGATTTTGTACATTCCACCTTTTACATTGTAATATCCATCATGAACCAATTCGGTGTAATTCAGCAAGGTATAAACTGCCGGCGTATCAAATGGAGTCGATCCAAGGAAAAATCCAACCAGCGAAAAAATTACTTTCACCTC